>JBNKGK010000244.1:0-5588 GCA_050289785.1 Kordiimonas sp. | reverse complement strand
GCAGGAATAAAGAGGCAGAGGGCACCCCAGCTGTGCCGATAGACACAAGCGTGGTTGCCAGTCCCACCAGCAGATAATCAGCAAAGTTCAGATCTACCCCAAAAGCCTGTGCAGCAAATATAGTCACAATACCCACATAAAGGGCGGTGCCATCCATATTAATGGTAGCCCCCAGCGGAGGAACAGTAGAAGCAACAGCGGGTTTGATGCCGAGGTTATCTTCCGCCACAGCCATGGTGACGGGCAGCGTGGCAGAGCTGGAGGAGGTGGAAAAAGCCACAAGCTGAGCATCCAGCACGCCGCGGAAAAAACGAATAGGGGGCAAACCCAGCCACAGCTTTATGATGGCCCCGTGCAGGATAAAGAGCTGGAAGAGGCTGGCAATCAAGAAGGCAAAAACCAGGGGAAGGATATCAGCCAGGGCCAGAATGCCCCGGGTGCCCGCCACAGAGGCGATCAGGGCGAAAACACCAAAAGGCGCCACTTCCATCACCAGGTGAGTGATTTTCAGCATCACTTCCGAGGCAGAGTCGATAACCTCAGCCACAGGTCGGCCCTTTTTACCAACTAACAAGATGCCGCTGCCAAACAAAATTGCAAAAAAGATGATGGCGAGAATGTCGCCGTTTGCCAGAGCCTGAACCGGGTTAAGAGGGATAATAGCCAAAAGACGATCCCGTAGAGGCATGGCGCCGGCCAGAACCTCCGGTTCCGCACCCGTTAAATCAATGCCAATGCCGGGTTGAAATAGGCTTGCCATAAGGAGGCCAACCATTATGGCGATAGCTGTTGTTCCTAAATACATTGCCATGGTTTTAATACCGATTGAGCCCAGTTTTTTCGGGTCTCCCATGGCAATAACGCCAGAGACGAGGGTCACAAACACAAGAGGGACAACAATCATGCGGATAAGACGTATGAACAGGTCACCAACCCACTGAATGCTACTGGCGCCTTCTCCCCACAGAGAACCGATGATGGCACCTAGCACAAGCGCTATCATAATCCGTTTCCATAATTTGATTTCAAACCAGCGCTTTAACATAATGTGGTGCCCCTTTATCCGTGCTAGGTGAGCATAGGGTATGGGTTTGGCTTCATTTCGCAAGGAAAAATAAAAAGGCCGATGCAAAAGCACCGGCCTTTTATCACCTATTGAACAGGCTTATTTTTTCAGTTCAATTTCCACGCGACGATTTTGCGGTTCGCGTACATCATCAGCAGTGGAGATTTTCAGGCGGTGTTCACCAAAGCTATCTGTCTTAATAGCATTTACGGGTACGCCAGCCTCAATAAGGGCCTGTTTCACTGTTGAAACGCGTTTCTTGGATAGAGCGTCATTATAGCCCTTCTTGCCCATTGTATCGGTGTGGCCGGACGCCATAACCTCAACAGCAGAATGTTTATTGAAAGCTTTTACGGCTTCCTTCACGATAGCAGCCCCATCTGCTGTGAGGGTGGATTTGTCAAAATCAAAGAAGACAACGAAAGGGCCGGGCAGGGGCATTGGCTCGGGTTTTGGCTCTGGCTTCGGCGCGGGCTTTTTCATGGCAGGTGCAGGCGCTGGCGCGGCCACAGCAACGGGGGTTGGGGCTGGTGCAGGTTTGCTCTCACCGCCAAAACGCCATGTCAGCCGGGCAAACACTTCATTATTTACGAAGGGATATTTAGCAGCACCCGCCTGTGTAGTGAACGTAGTGGAAAGAGTGCGGAAGTGGCGCACACCAAGGCCTAGCTCAAGCCCGCCGGGGATTTGGCGAACAACCTGCAGCATTGCTTGGCCGGCAGCTTCCCATTTGCGGTCATCCGCAATAGCAACCTGACCAGAGTGCATACGGCCAGTTTCCAGGTTAGCGGCACCAACACCAAGGCCTGCAAAGAATTTATAATGTTCCGTGCCCATCACTTCATACCAGGCATTGGCCATGAGGGATGAGGATTTGCGAATACCACCCGCAAGCATTTCACCGGCAGGCAAGCCAATGCCGCCACCATTAGTGACTGCTATTCCTTCATAGCGGTTTTTGCGAATGGCATATTCCCCTTCGAATCGCCATTTGCCCATTGCTTTACCGAAATAGAGCCCCAGTAAGCTGCCAAGGTGCTTGTCATCTTCCATAGAAAGGCCAGATGCGCTGTTTTCATAAGTATTGTCTGTTGCACTGCCAAGACCCAGTTCAAAGCCACCATAATAGTGGTTGTCATCTGCGGCGCTGGCGGAAATGGATGTCCCTAGAAGCAGGCTGGAAATAAGAAGTTTCTTCATTGTAATAGTCCTTATGAAAATGGCTGGGCTTTATTATGAATGCCCTATGTTTTAGGCCTTGTTGAGGCTTGTTTATGACCTCATTGCCCCAATTAGATAGGTAGTGCATCACGGTTTTAACGAAAAATGATACATGTTGACCCCTGATGGCCACACTCAAACGTATAATTTGGTGTAATAGCAACATGGAACCAGCCAATTAAAAGGGGAAATCAACAGGAATCTTCAGCACTGTTGCATCTGTACGATAGTTGTTTTCTGTTTGCAGCGAGGGGCAAAAACAAAAAGCCTGACCATAGTGGCCAGGCTTTCGTTTATTGGCTCCGCCTGCTGGGCTCGAACCAGCGACCCAATGATTAACAGTCATTTGCTCTACCAACTGAGCTAAGGCGGATCAGTGTCAGCACTTCCGTGTGAATGGGGCCTTTATACCTATATTTTTTCGTCTGCCAAGTGAAAAATTACATTTTTGTTTTCATCATACTATAGGACCGGAAAAGCTTGAGGCAGAGTACCCTTCAGGGGGCTAAGGATGCAAACTTCATGAACAAAAGCTATCTTGCGCTATATGGCAGCCTTCGGCATCCTTATCCCGCCCTTACCAATTTCAATCTGGCTCATCATAAGGCATGTGGGTGATTGCGCTCTTGCAGGCATTTTATATGATCTGGGGAAATGGCCCGGTTATGTGCCGGGCGAGGGCATCGTTCATGCTGGCCTTTACCAAATAATGAAGCCTTCTGTTTTGCAGCGCTGGATGAGTTTGAAGATTATAACGAAAATAACATCCACAATTCAGAGTATACAGCGAAACAGATTAATCTCATTTCACCTGTCTGCTTGGCGTGGGGGGATGAATATAACGGCGACACACAAAACCTGCCTATTATTTATAGTGGCAGGTGGGGGATTAGAGTGTGTATGAAAAGTGGAGGCGCGAGCCGGAATCGAACCGGCGTGGACGGATTTGCAATCCGCTGCGTCACCACTCCGCCATCGCGCCTCACGTGGTGTGTCGGTGCGTATAGCAAAGCCTTTCTGCTTCTGCAATCACCTTATATCGCTTTTATGCATTTTACACTTGCGGCTTATTTAAGGCCAGTCTAATAGCATAATAACTAGACTTAATAGTTTGATAATGTATTTATTGAGATAAACGCGTTGTTTCTTTCGTGTGCAACCCTTATAAAGCGGCAACAACTCTATCCGCTGACTAACAGAAGGACATAAGCCGTGAGCGAATCAGCCCTAGCACGCAGCCACATGATTGATTGCCAGCTTCGCCCGAATGAGGTGAATGATGAGCGCCTTATCGCTGCTATCAACAATATTCCACGTGAGCAGTTTGTGCCAAAAAACAAAAGGGCAGTCGCCTATGTTGATGAGGATCTGGAAATTGCGCCTGGCCGTTACCTCATGGAGCCTGTTATTTTTGCCAGGCTTCTGAAAGCGGCTGACATTCAGGAAACTGATCTGGTGCTGGATATTGGCTGTGCCACTGGCTATTCCGCCGCTGTGATTGCGGGCCTTGCTGATGCTGTTGTGGCACTTGAGGCTGATCAGGCACTTTGTTCCTCTGCAGAGAAAAAGCTGGCTGAGCTGGACATTATGAACAGCGCCGTTGTGCAGGGGGAGCTTGCTAAAGGTGTCGCCAAACAGGGGCCTTATGACGTAATTGTGATTGAAGGGGCGGTTGAAGAAGTTCCCGGTTCACTTATTAAACAACTGAAAGAAGGTGGCAGGCTTGTTTGTGTGCTTCTTGAAGGTGGGGTAGGTCGTGGCCATATGATCACGATGAATGAAGGGCTTGCTGTAACACAAACACTTTTTGACGCTCAGGTGCCATTGGTGCCAGGGTTTGAAAAAGAGCAGGGTTTTGTTTTTTAAATTCGTATAACCCAATGATGGTTTGGGGCGGCATTAAGTAAGCCTGAATATAAAGCGAGGATTTAAGGAGTTTACTATGAGGAAAAGCATCATTTCGCTCTTTGCTGTTTCCACCGTACTGATGGGGCCGCTTTCTGCTTCTGCAGAAACATTGGAAGAAGCCCTGGCAGCCGCCTATGAATCAAACCCTCAGGTTCTGGCCCAGAGAGCGGCACAGCGAGCGCTGGATGAAAATGTGGAGCGCGCCAAATCCGGTTTTCATCCATCTGTCGAGGGCAGTTATACCTACAGCAAGGGAACAAGTGAACGTAGCCTTGGCGGCATAACAACAGAAGATGATTTCAATAACCACAGCTATCAGGTGGCTGCTTCTCAATCTCTGTTTCGTGGTGGGCAAACCATTAATGCGGTGAGGCAAGCCCAAAGCCAGGTAAAAGCGGGGTACGCTCAGCTTGTTTCTGTTGAGCAGCAGGTGCTGTTGGATGCTGTGACAGCTTATATGAATGTTGTGCGAGATGAAGCTGTTGTTACTCTCACACAGAATAATATTTTGGTGCTGGAGCGTCAGTTGCAGGCCAGTAATGATCGTTTCCGTGTGGGGGAAATTACCCGTACTGATGTGGCCCAGTCTGAAGCCCGATTAGAAGGGGCAAAATCACAAGCTCTGTCTGCTGAGGCAAATCTAGCGTCCAGCCGAGCCCAATATCAGCGTGTTGTTGGGCGTGCACCGGCAACTCTCGAAACCCCTGACGGGAAACCCATGCTGCCTGCTACTGTTGAGGAAGTGGTTGCTGAGGCCCTTGACGCAAGCCCCGTTGTTATGGCGGCTGTTCATAATCAGGAAGCGGCTGATTATAGCGTTAAACAGGCCAACGGCGCTTTGCTTCCCACAATTGGTGCGAATGTTAGCTGGCAGCGTGTAGAGGGGCCGCGGAACTTTGCGGGTAACGTGTTTGATAATAGCCAGACGACCACCAAATCCATTGGTGTGCAGGTGACTGTTCCGCTTTATGCCGGTGGTGCGCGCCATGCTGATGTGCGCCGGGCAAAACAGGTGCGCAGCCAGCGTATGATTGAAATTCGTCAGGCTGAGCGGGTAGCTCAGGAGCGGGCTTTGGTGGCGTGGGATGCGTACCGGGCGGCTGTGGGGAAAATCAAATCAACAGAAGCACAGGTGCGTGCCAATGAAATCGCGCTTGATGGTGTACGCCAGGAAGCGGAAGTGGGGTCTCGCACCACGCTTGATGTGCTGAATGCGGAACAGGAACTTCTGAATGCCAGAGTTTCCTATGTGCGCGCCCAGCGTGATGAATTTGTGGCAGCATACAGCCTGCTGGCGGCAACCGGCAAGCTGACGGCCGGAGAGCTGGAGCTTGATGTCACCAGCTATAATCCAGCAGACTATGCCGAGAAAACAGGCGGAAGAATGCTTGGC
>JBNKGK010000243.1:0-5624 GCA_050289785.1 Kordiimonas sp. | reverse complement strand
TTTCCTTTTCTGCTTCTCTCCTACAGCAACACAGTTGCCCGCCTTATGCCGCGGCCCGGCGCATGGATGGAAAAAGTGAAAGAAGGCCTGGCCTTTCCCATGTACCTGACTGCCGCCTGGCTGATATATGTTTTTGACAGACAAGCAGGCAGCGAAGCCACACTGATATTGCTGGCAGCCCTCATCATGATCGTTTTTACCACTTGGTTATGGCAGCAAGGCTCTGGCCTAACCATTCGCTTGCTAGCCATTGTCATCGCTCTGGTTTCTGCTGGGGCCGCAGCCTCATGGATATCAGGCATAGAAACAGTACAGACTTCAGAAAATACAGCAGAAAACAGAGATACCTATTCAGAGGAACGCCTGAATGCCTTGCTCGCCGAAAACAAACCTGTTTTTGTTTATTTCACTGCAGACTGGTGCATCACCTGCAAGGTGAACGAGCGGCTAGTGCTCAAAACCGAGAAAACACAAAAATTATTTAGAGATCACGGTGTTTATCAGCTCAAGGCTGATTGGACGAACAGAAACGCAGCAATCGCCAATGTGCTTACGAAATATGACAGGGCCGGTGTACCACTTTACCTGTTTTTCCCGGCGGGAAGCTCTGAGGCTCAAATTCTGCCGGAGGTGCTTACATTGGGTGCCATTGAATCTGCAATAAACAGCACTGAAAGTGAAAATTAAAATTTCCAATAAAATTAATGGTGTATTAAGGCTATTGATCAACACTGATGACGCTGTAAGATGCAGCAGGGATAGTTTTATGCGGACAGACGGGCGCCTATGTTTCTGATTATTGGTCTTGTAGTTGTGATGGTAATGGTTTTCGGCGGATTTGCCCTCGCCGGAGGTAAGTTCACCATCATTGTTAAAGCTCTGCCATTTGAGTTGATGATGATTTTTGGTGGAGCTATCGGTGCCTTCATCAGCGGCAACTCTGGCGGCATTATGGGCGGTGCCCTAAAGGGCATCGGCACCGTGATGAAAGGGCCTAAATGGAAATCGGAAGATTACCGTGATCTGCTCTGTCTTTTGTTCCTGTTATGCAAAACCATGAAAACAAAAGGCGTTGTGGCCGTTGAATCCCATATTGAAAACCCTGAAGAATCCAAGATATTCCAACAGTTCCCCAAAGTTGCGGCTGATCATCATGTGACAGAATTTATCTGTGATTATATCCGGATGATGACCATGAACTTTGATGACCCGAACCAGCTGGATGATGCGATGACCGCTGATTTGGAAAAACACCATGCGGAAGAGCATGAACCACAACATGCGCTGCAAACAATGGCTGATGGATTACCTGCCATTGGTATTGTTGCGGCAGTTTTGGGGATTGTGAAAACCATGGGTGCGATTGCCGAGCCCGTTGAAGTGCTGGGTGGCATGGTGGGGGGCGCCCTTGTAGGTACCTTCCTCGGTATTTTTCTCTCTTACCTTATGGTTGCCCCCATTGCAGGCCGCCTTAATCAAATTCTGCAGGAAGATGGGCAATTTATGAATTTGATAAAAATCATCCTAGTCTCCCACCTGAACAGTAATCCGCCTCAGATTTCTGTAGAGATAGGCCGACGTAATGTGCCCTCCCACCACATGCCCACCTTTACAGAGATGGAAGCGGCCATAGCGGAACTACCGCCTGACATTTAAGCCTTAAACTTAAGTCTCTTTCATTTCTCTCTGGAAACATGTTTTCCATGGGCTTATATCCTTATTGAGAATTACATGGCTGTATTTAACAGCATTACCCACGATTGGAGCATTCCATGACCACAGCACAACCCCTTCGGGTCGCCATTTTAGGAGCAAGCGGATACACAGGGGCTGACCTCGTGCGCTTGCTGGTTAATCACCCAAATGTAGAGATTGTACTGATGACCGGCGAGCGCAAGGCGGGGATGCCCCTCTCGGATGTATTTCCCCATTTGACAGGATATGATCTACCTGATCTGATCTCACTTGATGAGGTGGAATGGCCTGCTCTTGATCTGGATGTTGTCTTCTGTGCGTTGCCGCACGCTACAAGTCAGGAAGTGATAAAAGGCCTCCTTCACGCAACAGGCCATAGCCTTCTGGACGAGATGATAGTGGAGACACAGGCAGACCTTGCAGCAAGCATTCAGAAAGAGGTTAAGGTTATTGACCTTTCAGCGGATTTTCGGCTGAGAGACACAGAAACCTATGCTAAATGGTATGGAAAAGAGCATCAGGCTGTGGCGCTTCAAAGTAAAGCTGTATATGGCTTGCCTGAATTTTATCGTGACGATATCAAGAAAGCTGATCTTGTGGCCTGCCCCGGCTGTTACCCTACAGCAGCCTTGCTTGCTTTAGTGCCATTGTTACACACGGGCCTGATTAGCGCCCATGATATTATCATTGATGCAAAATCCGGAATATCTGGGGCAGGGCGTTCGCTAAAAGAGCAAAACCTGTTTGCTGAAGTTTCAGAAGCCATGCACCCATATGGCCTTGGTCATCACAGGCATATGCCGGAAATTGAGCAGGAACTGGAAGTTGTAGGTGGCAGCCCACTCACCGTCAGTTTCACCCCACATCTAGTGCCAATGAACAGGGGGGAACTGGAGACCATCTATGTTCGGCTTTCTGATGGGGTTAGCGCTGCACAGCTGAGAGAAGCGCTGATTGAGAAATATGCGGATGAGCCCTTTGTCAGCGTGCTTGATGAAGGGCTGGCCCCCGCCACACGGATGGTTAGAGGCTCCAACAAATGCGTTCTGAACGTTTTTGAAGACAGGGCAGAGGGCAGGGCCATCGTTGTTGCAGCCATTGATAACCTGGTGAAAGGCTCATCAGGTCAGGCCGTGCAAAACATGAACTTGATGATGGGGCTACCTGAAACAACAAGCCTGATGCAGGCACCAATGTTCCCATGAGAAAAGCTAAAGAAATAGGCCTATATAAAGACAGTTTCCTTGGTGGCAAAATCACTCCGTTTAAAGGAGCATGGCCCAAAATTGATGATAGCGCCTATATCTTCCATGGTGCCCAAATTGTCGGTGACGTAGAAATCGCGGCAGATGCCAGCATCTGGCACAATTGTGTGCTACGCGGTGACGTAAATTATATTCGTATCGGCAAACGCACCAATATTCAGGATGGCAGTGTTATCCATGTAAGCACGCACACATACCCCACCATTGTGGGTGATGATGTCCTGGTTGGCCATATGGTGTTGCTGCATGGCTGCGTACTCAAGGATAATTCCTTCGTCGGCATGGGTGCTATTGTGATGGATAATGCAACGGTGGAAACTGATGGTATGTTAGCCGCTGGTGCCATGCTAACACCCGGAAAGACAGTAAAATCTGGTGAATTATGGGCAGGGCGACCTGCCAAGTTTATGCGCAAACTGTCTGATGAAGAGATCACAAAAAACCGCAAGATGGCAGAGCACTACAGGAAACTCGCAGAGCAGCACCTGACAGATGCCAAAGGCGAACAGGCCATGCAGCCATACCCCTAAAATATTACCAGTTTCCTCTCATTTTGGGGGTTGAAAACTGCTGCGGAACACTGCACATAAGGTGTTGCAACTGTCTATGGCAGGCGCGGGGTCTTTAATGACTTTGCCCGCCATATATCATTGTTATTGCTCAGTTTTCAGTATGAAATGACTTTATTTCATATGTTACGCTCAAATTTATAATGCAAAAGAGGTATCTCCATGAGTTTTGAATTACCTGTACTTCCTTATGCCGACACAGCTTTGGAACCCCATATCTCCGCAAACACGCTTGGCTTTCACCATGGCAAACACCACAACACCTATGTTGTAAACCTCAACAACCTGGTGAAGGGCACTGATTTTGAAGGCAAGAGCCTGGAAGAGATCATGACGGCAACAGCAGGCGATGCTTCTAAAGCTGGTGTTTTCAATAATGCTGCGCAGATCTGGAACCACACATTCTACTGGAACTCCATGGCGCCCAATGGCGGTGGTAAACCAACAGGTGACCTGGCTGCGAAAATTGATGCAGACCTTGGTGGTTATGATGCCTTTGTTGAAGCCTTTAAAACAGCTGGTGCAACACAGTTCGGCTCAGGCTGGGCCTGGTTGGTGCTGAACGCTGAAGGCAAGCTGGAAGTTGTTAAAACACTGAATGCTGATTGCCCGCTGACAGATGGTAAAACGCCCCTTCTGACCATGGATGTGTGGGAACATGCATACTATCTGGATTTCCAGAACCGCCGTCCGGATTATATTGCAACTTTCCTTGAAAAACTGATCAACTGGGAATTTGCTGCCAAAAACCTGGCTGAAGCGAAAACTCTGGTTTCAGCCTAAATTACGGCTGGCCGATTAGAAAAACAAAAGGGCTGGATTTCTCCAGCCCTTTTCATTGGTGTCTGGGCGAATTAACTACCAGCCAGCCCCCGCATTCTGCCCACTTACCATGCAATAGAGCATGGGAATAGAAAGCAGCGTATTTGCTCGGCTAAACAGCATGGCTTTGCGCGCAGCTGCAGGTTTTGCATCCGCATCTGCTTCAACAATGCCCAGAGCAATTTTCTGATTTGGCCAGATCACAAACCAGACATTAAACCACATGATAATGGCCATCCACATACCAAGCCCAATAGAACGGCTTCCTTCGGCCAAAGTTAAGGCCTCAACAATATATTTGTTTTCATGAGCCAACCATAAACCACTTAGAAGCGTGAACATGGCCCCCCAGCGAAACCAAAATAGAGCTTTAGGTGCTATATGCTTGCCAACAGCTGGTTTCAGCTCATCTGGAATAGATGGCATTGTGGGTATTTGCACAAAATTGAAATACCACAAAAGACCAATCCACATTACGCCAGACAGCACATGGATATAACGCGCGAAAAACACAGGGTCGAATGAAACCCCACTAAAACCTTTAGTCATAATCGCAATAACCACGATCACCAGCACAAAACCGGCAATAACTGTGTTTTGCAGAGAACTTAGAATTTTCCCCATCTGATCCACTCCCCTTTCTGATTGGAACAGTCAAAAATACTCAGAACTCCCACATGCCAGTGTACGCTAGTGCGACAATTTGTACAAATATTCCGCATAAACGCTGAAATGAAAGCAGAATTTATATTGCAATATTCACTATGAAATCGCATTTTGCGCTCATGCAAAACATGACTGAAACAGTAAAACATTGCCAAAATATAGTGCGACAGGATGATCCTGATCGCTACTTTACCACGTTGTTTATGCCTGCTCGGAAACAAGAGGCATTATGGGCTCTCTATGCCTTCAACCAGGAACTTGCTAAAACGCGTGAAACCGTTTCTGAACCGATGCTGGGGGATATACGCCTTCAGTGGTGGTATGAAGCCATTGAAGGTATTGTTACAGGCCAAGTGAGGAAACACCCGGTTATTGAGGCCTTAAATGCCACAGGGCAAATAGCTGCCATAAAGAATTACCTGTTCGAGATCATTGAAGCCCGGAAGCAAGATCTTTACGATGAAGGGCCTGCCAGCTTTCAGGCGCTAGAATCCTATGCAGACGGCGTTGGTGGGGCACTAAACCATGCCGCATATATATTATGTGATGGCTCTACTGAGAGGGCAGAGCTGGTAAAAGCGGCTAGAGCATCGGGTAGGGCGTGGGC
>JBNKGK010000242.1:0-5626 GCA_050289785.1 Kordiimonas sp. | reverse complement strand
ATCATTTGCTTGCTGTGATTGCTGAAAGAAACCAGAACAATGACACCTGGGGCTGGAAAATGCCCCACAGCATTGAATATATAAATGATATTGAACCAGAGCTAAGAAATCCACACCTTATCTTTGTATGGCGCAATACCCTGTCTGCTGCGCTAAGCCAGGTAAACCGCACCGATGCAAGAATCAATCACGCACTTGATTTTGCCAGCAACCGCCTCAAGGAAATGGTGGAAACCGTAAAGCATGTTCAATCGCCAAGCCTGCTGATTAATTATGAGAAGGCTATAGAAGATAAAGAAACTTTCATAAAGACGGTGGCTTCGTTCCTGAATGTGGACGTAACGGAAGATATAAAGCAAAACTGCCTGAATTTCATTGACCCTAAAACAGGCTATAAACAGGTTTCTGCCACCTATTATGAAGCCGAAGAAGTAAACCCCTCGCTATACAATGAACCGCTTGAGACAACACGCATCCTCAGGGAAATGGAACGCCGAGATGACCCGGACCGTCTGGTCAGGAAAGGCCCGATGGCTCGCCTTGTCATCCGTGCGGAAGAGGGACAGTCTCTGCCAGAGGAATTTATTATTCGCTTCAGAAACAGGCAAAACCACCCAAGTGAAACCAAGTTTCTTTTCGACTATGACTGGCAGTTTTCCCAGAATATGGCCTATAAATTTGCGGCAAAACCGGGGGTTAATGCATACAGGATCAAATCTAATGGAAAGATGAAAAGGCTTGGGATCATTCCTACTTTTCAGGATGATGATATTAGCGACCTGCTCTACTTTCAGACAAAGAAAGCCTAAAGACGGTTTTATTTTCAAGGACAGCTGTTGACAGACGCCTCAAACACGATCCATCAAGACCTGCTGAACAGCCTACGCCTGTGGGGTTGGCCTTATACTTTTTCCAAATTTAACAAGACCGTATTGCTGGTTATTGATGCAGATCTGCTCATCCAATTCAAACAAATGTTTTCAGTTCCCAAGTGCCACACACGCACACCTGAAAACGTTATGGAAAACTGGCCGGATACAATAGAAAAAGTGATCGTTTTCACCTGCCAGCATGAAATGGGGCTTGTCAGAAAACTGCAAGCCGCCTATCCATCTCTTCCTGTCTATTCTGCGCAATATGACCTGGCCCCATTATCTACAAGTTGGCCTTTAAAGATACCCGAGCAGGTTCCGACAGCAAACAAAGAACCGAAGCCCATCATTTTTTTTGTTTCTTCACCTTATTCAGATATTGAGTTCCTGTTTAAGAAGTTTGCTGAAAAAGACATCTGCCACATTCATGAAAATATGAACCTGCCCGTGATATACATGGCAGAGTATAGTGATCATTTTCAGCCAGCCCGTTATCTGCAATCCTGCGCAAATCAGGCGACAGGAAAAAACGCTGCCCAGATCCATATTCAGACAGATGTGCTTTTCAAACTATTGGAAGCTACCCACCTGACTGAAACAAGACTGGATAGATTTCTCAGTCGCCCCGATGTTCGTATTGTGCACATTCAGGGTTTTGATAAATATCGGCAAGCTGTCTCACGTGCCATTAGTGAAAAGGTCCCCTGGAGATCAGTCTGGAAAATGCAATCGGGCAGGAGAAAAACCCTGGCTTCTCAAGTCTCCTATCGTTTTGCTGATGCCTATGCAGCTATGCAACAGAACCAAAAGGAAGATGAGTTACTGAAAGCGCTTCTTGTCGGGCGTTCCAACGTTCTATCACTATCGTTGGATCAGTTCCTCAAGAACTCTGCGGAAACCCTCGCCACACTCTCCAGGTTTCTGCAGATGGATCTAAGCATGGAAATTGATGTGGATGAATATTGGCAAATACACAAGGAAGCAAAACATCTTGTACGCCATACAGAACGTTTTTTTTATGAGCTCATAGACAGACTTGGATTAAATGAGCCCTTGACCTAAAGCTTCCGCCATATAGCGTAATTTACGTAGTGTCTGAAGAACAGGGGCAAAGGGGCCTGAGCGGGCCACTTTTATCTCACCCGCCGCCGCGGCCATTTCGGCCACGATGGCTTCTGCACTGGTGCTGGCCCGTGATGGCCAGCTTATATACCGGGCATAAACACACAGAAGGCCGTAAACCAGTGCTTCCAGCGCCAGGGTGCGGCCCCTTCGGGGCAGCTCCATCCTGTCCACCGTTAGCCCCCAGCCCGCATAAAAAGGTATGCCGTAAGTGGTCACGCCCTTGCCGCGCAACAAGGCTTCAAAGCCTGTCAGGCTTGTCATGGTATGCACACTATCCACCGCTTCAAGGCAATCAATAATATCCGCATCAATCACCACTTCATCAGCGCATTCAGCCAGCACCTCATCTGTCATACTGTCTTTTCTGTTGCCGCTGGCCACATCAGGGTGCGGCTTGAAAATGATATAGGCCTCAGGTTCGGCCGCACGCACCGCCTGTAGAAGGGCCGCATTGGTGCGCACTTCAGGTGAGCTGAACCTGATACTGGCATCGGCCTCCACCTGCCCCGGCACCAAAATGAGCCTTCGCCCCCCGGCGCGAGCGCGGAAATCAAGCTCACCTTTTTTGCCCACATTATATTTGCTCACTCTGGCCGCAAGAATTTTATCTCGCAGCGCAGCACCGCGGGCCAGATCGCGCTCATCAAAGTCATGGCTGGCCAGAAAGGCTTCAAGGCTGCTCGCCGTGCTGCCATCATAATAAATCCCCATATGATCCAGCACCAAAGAGGAAGGCCCGCGCAAATCCGTACCCAGCCCCACTGACCTTAAGAAACCATCTTCCATGCGCCACACAGGCACATCAGCCGGCACATCAGCCAGACTGTCATCATGCTTCCTGCCCCACAGGATAAGCGCATCCCCCGCCTGAAAACGAATAGCCGACAGCCGTGACGGCTTCACGAATTTCACTTGCTGCACACCAGGGCCAAAGAAATGGGTGATGAAAGAGCGTTTCCACAGGGAAAAACCAACCGCAATGGCCCTGTGCGCCTGCACACGCGGCATCTGTTTCTCTGCCACCAGCAAATCAAGCACATCTTCAAGCTCACAAGGCTTTTTGAGGAACGGATCAGCATAGCGAGCGTAGAGAATACAGGCCGCAGCAAACAACTCTGCCACTGTGCGCTTTGCTCTGCGGCGCTCGCAAGCCTGCCTGTCAGTCGTCAGGCCCCATCCCGCATAAAAAGGCAGGCCAAAACAGGTGACAGGCTTGCCCGCGATCAGTGCTTCAAAACCCATCTGGCTTGTCACCACATAAACATGATCCATCAGCGCGAGAAGCGCCTGAGGGTTTGCTTCCTCCGCGATAAAGATCACCCGTGCAGGCGGGTTTGCCAGATCATAATGACCGCGCTTTTTGCCTGCCAGCACGTCAGGATGCACTTTCACCACAATCAGCGCTCTGGGGTGCTCCGCCAGCGCCGCCTGCAGCATCTCGGCAAAGCTGTCGTCAGACGCCAAACCATAAGTGATAGACTGGTCGCCATATGTCTGGTCCACCACCAGCACTTTCGGCCCTTCATAAACCTCCAGCCGGTGCGCCAGCTCTGCTGGCAGGTCATAAGGGGCCGCATTATATTTGCTGAGCCGCCAGCGCCGGATGCGTGCCATGGCGGCCTCTGCACGGCCAATCAGCGCCTGATTGAAGGGCTTTTGCCCGTTCAGCAGGTTTTCAAGGTCACTGGGGGCGGAAGCATCATAATAAATGCCTGTTGTATCTATCACCGCAGACAGGCGCCGCGGGTCTTTCGCGGGGTGCCCCATATAGGCATAAAAACCATCTTCCAGCGCCCAATAAGGGATGCCCTTTTTTGTCGCAAACTCTCGGGGGTGTTTGGTGTTGGCCTTCCGGCCCCAGCCAATAACCACATCATCAGGCCCCGCTGCCACAAGGCCGAAGCTGACCTCGCGCTTTAGGATCAGGGGCAGGCTTTCATCCGCCGCAATACCTGTTGAAGAGGTATGCGCCCTCTTCTCAGGCATCTGCTATCTCCAGCAGGCGGCGGATGGATTGTAAATCCGCTTCCGTATCCACCCCGGCGGGGGGAGCCTCTGCCACCTCTGTTACAATGATACGCAGGCCGTGCCACAGCGCCCTGAGCTGCTCCAGCGATTCCAGCTTTTCTGTGGGGGCCGGGTCAAGCCCGGCCAGCACCTTCAGCGTGCTCACACGGTACGCATAAATGCCGATGTGGCGCTGATAAGGGTAAGCCTCAATATCCGGCAGCTCTGCCTCCCGGTCAAACGGGATGGCCGCACGGGAGAAATAAGCGGCAAAGCCTGCTTTATCTGTCACCACTTTCACGGCATTGGGGCTGAGCAGCTCTGCCTCGCTTGCAATGCGGTGGCTTGCTGTTGAGATGGCCGCCTCGGGGGCCGCATCCAGCGCTTCGCCCACCTGACGAATAAGGGCGGGCGGGATAAGAGGTTCATCCCCCTGCACGTTAATCACAATTTCTTCATCCGCCCAGCCAAGCTGTGCCGCCACTTCGGCAATTCTGTCTGTGCCAGAGGCATGATGAGCAGCCGTTTCCACCCCCTGCCCGCCAAAAGCGCACACTGTATCCATAATACGCCCATCGTCTGTGGCGATAAACACATCTGCCGCATCCAGGGCCTCACAAGCCCGCTGCCACACATGCCACACCATAGGCTGGCCTGCGATATCCGCCAGCGGCTTGCCGGGCAAACGACTGGAGGCATAGCGGGCTGGTATAACAATTTTCATTGGACGAGCTTTTCTTTCACACCTGAGGCGATATCAGCGAGCGACAGGCCCCGAAGACCGGCGAGATATTCACAAGCTTCACGCACAGCCCCCCTGCCACCTTCCTTTTTGCCTATCCAGTGTGACACGGCTTTCACCTCAGGCACCGCGCTCGCCGGTGCCAGTGCCAGTGAAACGGCCTTCATCACGGCAATATCGATCAGATCATCCCCCATGAAGGCGCAGTCACGCAAAGTAAGGCGCAGGTCGGCACAGATATCTTCAAGGGCTATCACTTTGTCACGACAGCCAAGCCGCCGATGCTGTATGCCCAGATCATCCAGCCGTTTCGAGAGAGGGCCAGATTGACGGCCAGAGACAACAGCCACCTCCACACCCAGCTCGCCAAGCAGTTTCAGGCCGAGGCCGTCCTGCACGTGAAAGGCTTTTACCTCCTCACCGCCAGAGGTGTAATAGAGCGTGCCATCAGTGAGCACACCATCCACATCCAGAGCCAAAAGACGTATAGCCATCGTTCAGGGTCTATCCCGTTATCACTGGCGGCAGGCTTTTTACCAGATCATCCACCGCTTTCATCTGTGTAAGATACGCTTCCAGCGCATGAAGAGGCAAGGCACAAGGGCCATCACATAACGCTTCTTCCGGATTGGGGTGCGCTTCAATAAACAGGCCCGCAACCCCCAGCGCCATGCCAGAGCGCGCCAGTGCTGCTGCTTGCTCGCGCCTGCCACCAGCGCTATCAGCGCGCCCGCCGGGGCGCTGCAAGGCATGCGTGACATCAAAAATAACCGGGGCCATGCTTTTCATCATGTCCATGCCCAGCATATCCACCACCAGATTATTATAACCAAAGCAGGTGCCGCGCTCGCACAGCAATATTTTCTCGTTCCCCGCCTCC
>JBNKGK010000241.1:0-5646 GCA_050289785.1 Kordiimonas sp. | reverse complement strand
CAGCTTCACTAAAGACACAGCACTTTTGCGCTTCTCTGGGGTGATCAGATTCACTGTCCCTAACTGGTCATCCTCGCCCCAACGCCCCCAGTTCGACAGGGACTGCATCCAGCTTTCAAAGGTCGCTGCTGAGACCTGCCTTACCTCCTGCATATGGGTTAGATAGTCGGCTTGGGCTGACCCCGATAAAATAATGACGCCGCAGATGGCAAACACATGTTTCTTGAGTAATTTCCACATTATTCTGATCCTTATTTATCGCTGTCTGGATAGGAAACAGGCATATGATTTGCCTGTTGTTTCTTAGATTGGCTCACCAAAAGAACGGGCTCGCTCCAAGCGGCTATCTTCGTCTTTCACAAGATGCTTGAGCGCGAGCAGAAGTAAAATGATGCTGCATCCCATTGGGACGAGAGACCACAGCATACCAATGCGCAGAGCTTCGCCGCTTGTCACACCAGACGCCATAAGATGATCACTCAAAAGCCCTACACTGTATGGCCCGAGAGCAACACCCATGAAATAATTCACCATGGCCACAAGTGCCATAGCAATGGCCCGCACTCGAGGGATGACCAGATCGCTAACCGTTGATGCTGCTGGCGCGGTGCCCGCTGAACCAACCAAGCCAGCCAGAAAAATAAGGCCGTAAATGATTGCCACATCATGAGTGAGCAACATCATACCTTTAGCTAACACCGCAAGGCAGGTGGTGCCTATGGCAACATAGAGCTTGCCATATTGGGTGTGGTGCCGCAGCCTGTCCGCCAGCACGCCACCCGATATCATACCCAACAAGCCCGATCCTGCCACTGACAAACCAACAGCCAGGCCGACACCTGCCGCATCTACATTATAATAGCGCAGCAACCATGGCACGGTCCAAAAACCAATCGCCGACACGGTGAACGTGTTGAGGCCAACATAGAGGTAAACATACCTAAGTGTCTTGCACCGGAAGATCATGCCAAAACAGGCTTTATCCCGGCACACCAGAAGCTGCGCCCAGGAAAAAGCACAATAGAAACCAATGCCGAGCGCATACCACTGAACAGTGTCTCCCGTAAGCGCCTTCAAAGTGGTCGCAACCAAAGCGACGAGAAGCCCGACGATGATATTGCTAACCCGCACCCTGAAGGAGGCACCCTCTTTCATGAAAATCCACTGGTTTACGAAAGGCATCATCGGCAGAGCCTCCCTAAGGAGAACTTTCCACGGTGCTTTTCTGGGGGCACCTTCTAGCTGGCTTTTCGCACCAGACTGTAGGCCTTCCGCCTGCCCTCTTAATGGTTCCTTCAATGTCCGTATCAACGCCGCAAGCAACAGGCCCGGTAGCCCCACTGCCATAAAGGCAGCCTGCCAGCCCTTCAGGCCCAAGGGGGCCATGGTATGATCAGGCCAGGCCCCATTCCAGCCCGTAAGAATAGCACCCCCAAGGAACAAACCAATGCCTGCTCCGATGGAGACACCACTGGTATAAATACCCATTACCGTGGTGCGATGTTTTGGGGAAAAATAATCATAGATGATGGATAAAGCCGCTGGTGACGCACCAGCCTCCCCAATGCCAACACCGAAGCGGCACAGAGACAGTGGTACCAGCCCCTTGGCCAAACCGGAGGCTGCCGTCATCAGGCTCCAGAAACCAACACTAATTGATATCTGCTTGGTGCGGTTCCAACTATCGGCCAGACACCCAAGAGGAATACCAAAAACTGCATAAAAAACAGCAAAAGCCGTACCGAAGAGAAAACCCAGGTCACCGTCTGACAGGCCCAAATCTGCTTTAATATCTTCCGCCAGAATGGAAAGTATCTGCCTGTCGATGAAATTCATCACAGCCATCAAAACCAGCACAAACAGCACATAGCGTGCATAAACGCTATCGACCCCTGCGCCTTTAGACTGTACTCCCTGATGATCACCTTCCCTTAGGGAAGATAGTTTTTCTACATTAATATCTGAACTCACTGCCCGCTTCCCATACAATGCAGATTCAGGAAAAGATCAATCAGAACAGGACTGTCTTAACATGTGATGAATCTGCTTTTTTCTCATCACCCAACCACTCATGATCAAGTGACCTTTTTTCCAGACTATCGTCATCAGGAAAGCAGACATCCACAATCTGTATATGCAGACAGATTGTTATTCCGTTATAAACGCACAATGTTAGAAAAGGAGAGAGGAGATAGGTTTTAGGGACTATTTCTTCCCCTGCCTTCAAGCAGGGAAATTCACAATAAACTATAAGCTCAACAGCTATTTTCATAAAAAGCATAACAACAACTGCACAATCACAGCAAGACGCACAAGAAAATCAACGATTCACATGTATTATGAAAATGGTGCCGCTGATAGGACTTGAACCTACGACCCCATCATTACGAATGACGTGCTCTACCAACTGAGCTACAGCGGCACATTTGAAAAAATGTTGCGGCAAAATATGGGTTACATCCCTGTTTGGCAAGCCAAAAATGCAACTGGGTAGTGAACCAGACTAACCCTTTTTACGAACCACCATAAACAAGGCCTTGTTCGGCACAGCCTGTTTTGCATAGCCTGCGGCTATTTTATCCCAAAATCCTGCTGTTTTATTCATCCTGCTTCCTACCGCTCTGCCAATTATTTTAGCGGCTCTGCCAGGAGTGCGATGGTCTGATCAGGGTCAAAAGCTGTTTTTGTGGTTACGATATCCCCCTTATCGGCCCAATCGATTGTATCGAAGGCATCGCAGGCCGGGCATAGGGGACTCCACCCCGCAGCTTTATGTCCGCAATCCCTGCAGTGCCAACTGGGGCCATCATCCGCGTGCGCCAGTGCCGCCTCAATAGGATCCGGGTTTTCGCCGTTCACATGAGCAAGCGCAAGGCGATATTGCCATGCGGCCCGTGTGGGAGCCTTGCGGGTTAACTTCTCCAACAGGGGTTTGGCCACATCATAAGCGCGAGCATCCATCAGTGCATCAGCAAGCAGCAGCATGGAGGCTGGGTGGTCTTCCCGCGCAGATGTGAGGGCTCGCACACGGCGCAGCCAATCTGCACCGGATTCAGCCGGGTCCAGCGCCTTATAGGCAGCGGCCAGATCAGGGTGAGGCTGGCTTGCCCAGGCTTCCTTGATGATTTTCTCTGCGCGCTTGGGGTTATTATCCGTCACCTCAAGCTCAGCCAACGCCACAAGGGCGGGGATAAAATCTGGCCGGGTTGATATGGCTTTTTTCAGCCCCTTATGTGCTGAAGCTTTATCCCCCTGCAGGCGTGCTTCCATGGCTTCTGCATACAGAAGGGCGCCTTTATGCCGGGTGATATCTGCCGTCTCCATCAGGCCTTCTTTCGCCACCTTGGCCAGCGCGGCTTCCGCCTCACGCCAATGGCCTGCCGCCACTTCCAGCGCAAACAGGGTTTTCAGCACCCAGGGGCTTTTCCTGTTTTCCTGAAAGGCGGTGCGGGCAAGGCGCAGGGCTTCGCTTTCGCGGCCCGTGCGGCGCGCTTCAACGAGCAAACCACGCAAGCCCAAAAGCCTGCCATCGGCAGATTTTTCAAGCGCTTTATAGCGATTTTCCGCCTCTGTATGGTTGCCGCTACGGGTAGCAGCCTCTGCCGCGATCAGATGCACCATGGGCTGTGGCGGCAACATGGTTTCTGCCTGCATCACCAGACGGTGCGCCAGCTTATGATCCCCCGCAGACAGCGCCACAAGGGATTGATTAAGAATCCTCAGCCCTTTGCTCTGCTGCTTGATAATCCGGTTGCTGCCAATAAACGGTGCTTCCCGACGCAACCAACCCACAAACCAGACCAGCAAGCCAACAACAGAGCCAAGCAGGCCAGCAAGCAACACCAAAGCCGCAAAGCTGGTTTCCACCGCATGAGCCTGAAAATTGATGGTCACACCGCCGGGATGATCCGCCAGCCAGGCCGCCGCCGCAGCCCCCATCAGAATAGCCGTAAAAAGGAAAACCAGCCTGATCACTGTGCGTCACCCTCTGTGCTGGCAAGCAATTGCATCACCTGCCCGAAAGCGGCCTGAACCTGCATATTAGCTGCGGCTTTATCCCGCCATGGCTGCACAGCATCACGGGCCTCAGCCTTCAGGCCATCCAGCACCTGCACAGCCCCCGCCACATCCCGAGCAAGCAGCAGATGCTCGGCTTTCATCAGGCTTGCATCCAAGCCTGAAGCGGCGGCATCCGTGCGGCGCACGGTGAACAGGCTGGAAAGGAAATTGCCTTCAGCCTTATCTTTCACGCGCACTGCAGCGTTTGCCGTATCATCAAAATCAGCCACCAGCTTTTCATAAGGCGCAATACCCGCCGCATGATTTTGGAGGGTGGCAAACGGGCCAGCAAGGGCCGCCTGGTCCAGCGGTGACAAGCTCATCACATCGGATTTCACAGCCTGCACCTCGGCCCCAAAGGGTAGCCCAGCCATGGCCCTGTCTTTCATTCGGCCAACGGCCAGCACCAGCCGCCCACGAGGGGAGGCCAGCAAATGGCCATTCTGCACAGCGGAAAGGGAGGCCTCCAGTGCTGCCATGCGCTCCTGCAACACGGCTTGATCAGCCTTCGCCTGCGCCAGCGCGGCGGTTAAGGCTGTGGTTTCCGGGCCTTTTTGGGCTGTGGTGAGCGAAAGCCGGGCGATATCCGCCGCCAGCTTGTCCATTCTCTCCTGAAAGGCAATCAGGCTTTCCGCTGCTAAAACATTGACTTCACCCTCTGCAGCAGGGGTAGCCATGGACAGAGTTTCAATTGTTTTGCCGAGCTCTTCTCTCGCTGTAGCAGCTTTCGTCAGTTCAGTCTCATGCTGAGCCAACATTTCCTGATGACGTGTCAGGCGGTCGGACAAAGCCTTCACATCAGCTACCAGCTTTTTATCCGTGTCTGCCACGATAACCGAGGTAGCGGGTTCATCACGCAAGCCCAGCGTCACCAGCCCCGCCTCAAACTGCGGCGCGAAATAAACACCGGCCCCAAAGGCCAGCAGCAAGAAAGCAAGGCCCCAGCCCAACCGAACCATAAAGGGGCGGCCCTTTTTCTCTTCAGTTGCCGCCTCAGCTGGCTGCTTTGGCGCAGGGCTTTCTTCTATCACATCCACATCAATGATATCGGCACTCTCTGCCGACTGTTCATTTTTGTCGCTGCTTTTCTCTGTCGCCACGAACACCCCCTGGTATTGCAATCAAAAGCTTTAGCGCAGCAAACTGAGAAGCGCTTTTTCCGTCGGGATCAGGGCATGCTCCACACGGCGCCACGGGCCTATGAGGTTTTGTGCCACCTGAGTGGAAAGGCACAGGGCATCCATCTTGCGCAGCCAGTCTGACCTGCCATAATCCGCCACGGCTTCTTCAAATATGGTGGCAGTGCGCGGCGAATAAAAGAGCACCGTATCAATTGTCCCGTTATTAAAGGCCTCCTGCACCTCTTCAGAGAAGAGCTGGTTAGGCAGGGCATGGTAAGTCACCACATTGACGGCATCAATGCCTTCGCCCTCCAGGGCATCGGCAATATTATAAGCGATATTATTGCCGCATAAGTGGCTGTAGGCGCGCTTGTGGGAAATACCGCATTCCAGCAAAATGGGTACCAATTGCCGCGCTGTACCCGGCCCCACTGTTATATTGGAGAAACCATGCTCGCGGGCCTCT
>JBNKGK010000240.1:0-5646 GCA_050289785.1 Kordiimonas sp. | reverse complement strand
ACACCGATTAAACGGTAGGTTTCACCTCAAAACGGTTAGGGGTGATGCCTTTCGCGGAATCCACATCTATCTTTTCCACGACTGCTGCTGGTGGGCCATTATGGCACGCAACCAGCATGGCCTCCACGGTATCAGGCGAACCAACAAACAAAGCTTCCACAGTGCCATCCACACGGTTACGCACCCAGCCGTATAGCCCGAGTTTATTCGCTTCCTGTTCTGTCCATCTGCGATACCAGACGCCCTGCACCCTGCCATAGATACGTACTTTTACGGCTTTTCTCTCTGTATAAGTCATGATGCACTCAAACTTTCTGCCAGCCGTTTCATAAACCTGTCGCATGCCTCCAGCTGTTGCACAGTGATGAATTCATCCGGTTTATGAGCTTGGGCAATATCGCCCGGGCCACAAACAATGGTGGGATAATCTATCCCCTGAAAATGCCCAGCTTCTGTGCCAAAGGCCACTACGGTGGTTTCGTTTTTCTCCGCCAGCGAAAGCGCCAGCGTTTCCGCGTCCGAGCCGGGCTCAGCCTTCAACGGCGGCAAATAGGCCCACACTTCATTCTCAACACGACTACCCTCATAGCGGGCCCTCATTTTCGGCAAGATATGATCATGAATATGGGTCTGGTACGCTGCGAATATCTCTTCTGCGTTTTCACCGGGCACTGAGCGGAACTCCCAATCAAACTCGCATTTACCCGGAATAATATTAAACGCACTGCCCCCTTGAATAGGGCCAATATTAAAGGATGTGTAGGGCGGATCAAACAGCGCATCTTTCACCCCCTCTGTTCTCACCAGATCCGACAGCCCAGTGAGAAACTGAATAAGCTCTGCTGCCACAGCAACGGCATTCACACCATCTTCCGGCCTGCTGGAATGGGCTTCCTTGCCCCAGATATGTGTACGGGAAACATGCTGCCCCTTATGGGCTGCAGCCACTTGCATGGACGTTGGCTCCCCCACAATCACAGCTCTGGGTGTAGGCAAATGCCCTTTCATATGCCGCACCATAGATTGCACACCAAGGCAGCCCACTTCCTCATCATAAGAGAGCGCGAAATGAACTGGCCGTTTCAGCCCGGCGGCTTTAAACAAAGGTACGTGGGAAAGCGCAGAAGCGATAAATCCTTTCATATCGGCCGTACCCCGACCAATGAGCCTGTCACCCTCACGGGTTAGCGTAAACGGCTCTGTTGTCCAATCCTGCCCGTCCACAGGCACCACATCTGTGTGCCCGGAAAGCACAACCCCACCCGGCACCTCAGGGCCGATAGTGGCCATCAGGTTTGCTTTGCTTTTATCATCATTAAAAATCAGCTTAGCTGGAATCCCCTGATCTTCCAGCCACTGTTGCACGAAGTGAACAAGCTCCAGGTTCGAATAACGGCTTGTGGTGTCAAAACCAATCAGCTTTTCGAGAAGGGCAACAGTATCCATTCTAGTTAATCAAACTCCATGATAACAGTGTCCACAGCAAGGCTATCCCCCTTGCCCACATGAACAGCTTTTACCACAGCATCCCGCTCTGCCCGCAAGATATTTTCCATTTTCATGGCTTCCACCACAGCGAGGGCCTGACCGGCTTTCACTTCATCGCCCTCTTCCACCGCAAGGGAAACCACAAGGCCAGGCATGGGGCAAAGCAGCAGTTTACTGGTATCTGCCGCTTCTTTTACTAGCATCAACTTATGCAGTTGAGCCGCACGCTCTGACATCACCATCAGTTCCACCGCTATACCATCACAGGTGAGGCGATAACCCAGTGGCAGGCGGTCCACCTCCATTACATAGTCAGTATCACCAATATTGGCGCGAAATACAGGCATCCCAGGCATCCAGGGGCTGGTAATTGTATAACGGCCAAAACCAATATGCACTTCTGCGTGCGTATCCAGTGGCACAATAGAGGTTTGCACTTCCTCACCATTCAAACCTACGATCCACAGTTTGTTTTGTGGCCCTATTGGCTCACTGATCTGACCACTAATTTGTGTCTCACGGGATTGCTCCACCGCATTAATGAAAGTAGCTGCCACAATCATGGCTTTTTTCAAGCTATCCGATAGCTTATTCCCAGTGAAGCCTTCAGGATATTCTTCATCAATAAAGGCTGTTGTCATATTCCCGCTCTGAAAACGCGGATGCGCCATCAGGGAAGAAAGAAACGGAATATTATGGGCGATCCCGCGAATATAATATTCATCCAGCGCTTTGCGCTGTGCCGCAATAGCCTCCTCGCGGGTGGCCCCTGTTGTCACCAGCTTGGCGATCATCGGATCATAGAACATGGAGATTTCAGCGCCCTCAAAAACGCCGGTATCTACCCGCACAGCCGCTGTTTCCTCTGGTGGCAGATAACGGGTCAAGCGGCCAATGGAAGGCAGGAAACCACGATACGGGTCTTCCGCATAAACACGTGTTTCCACAGACCAGCCCTGTAACTGCACTTCATCCTGGCTGAGCGACAGTTTTTCACCATTCGCCACCCGGATCATTTGCTCCACAAGGTCAATACCTGTGATCTGCTCTGTCACCGGGTGTTCCACCTGCAGGCGGGTGTTCATCTCAAGGAAATAGAAGTTTTTATCCTTATCAACGATAAATTCCACGGTGCCTGCGCTGCAATAATCCACCGCCTCGGCAAGTGCCACCGCCTGTGCGCCCATGGCTGCCCGTGTTTCAGCATCCAGAAACGGGGATGGTGCCTCTTCCACCACTTTTTGGTGCCGCCTCTGGATAGAACATTCCCGCTCACCCAGATAAATCACATTGCCGTGCTTGTCGCCCAGCACCTGGATTTCAATATGGCGGGGCTGCTCGATAAATTTTTCAACAAACACCCGGTCATCCGCAAAGCTGGATTTGGCTTCATTCTGGGCAGAAATGAAGCCTTCCTTCGCCTCTTCCTCGTTCCAGGCGATCCTCATGCCCTTACCACCACCACCAGCCGAAGCCTTCAGCATCACTGGGAAGCCAATATCGGAAGCGATTTTTGCCGCCTCTTCTGCATCCCTAATAATGCCCATATAGCCAGGAACAGTAGAAACACCCGCCTCAGCAGCCAATTTCTTGGAGGTGATTTTATCCCCCATGGCATCAATGGCTTTGGGGTCTGGTCCGATGAAGGCCATGCCAGCCTTCTGTACATTGGCCACAAAATCAGCTTTTTCAGAGAGAAAACCATAACCTGGATGAATGGCCTCAGCGCCAGTTTGCTTAGCTGCTGCAATAATTTTATCGGCCACCAAATAGCTTTCTGCCGCAGCCGCAGGCCCCAGAAGCACCGCTTCATCTGCCATTTCCACATGCAAGGCATCAGCATCTGATTCGGAATAAACAGCCACCGTTTTAATGCCCATGCGCCGCGCCGTCTTAATCACACGACAGGCAATTTCACCCCGGTTAGCTATCAGAATCTTTTTAAACATGAGGTTCCCTCACCTTCACACGTCGGCCCTGCCACGCCATCAAAAGCCATACCAGGCCAAGCACCCCTGCGCCCCCTGCAAATAACCATGATGTATCTGAAGACCTGAATATCACTGCGCCCAACCCCACACCAAAAGCCGTGCCTATCATAAAGCCCATCACCAACGCAGAACGGATTTCAGACCGCCTGGCAACACCAGCTATCTGTGCTTCAACATCTTTTGGAAGAGGTCTGGCCATTTTCATTACTCCCTTGTCATTCCAGAAGCCAATTTCGTCCAAATCTGTGATTTGGATGGCAAATTGAGTTGTCTGGAATGACGCGACAGAGCATTCCCCCACTCCTCACAATGGAATATTCCCATGTTTTTTCCATGGGTTTTCCAGCTTTTTGCTCTTTAGCTTCTTCAAATCTGTGATTAACCGCTTGCGTGTTCCATGCGGCATAATCACATCATCAATAAAGCCTCGCTGAGCCGCCACGAAGGGGTTGGCAAACAGGTCTTCATAATCCTTGGTACGCTCTGCAATCTTCTCTGCATCCTCTTTTTCACGACGATACAGAATTTCCACAGCACCCTTGGCCCCCATCACAGCAATTTCAGCTGTCGGCCAGGCATAATTAAGGTCACCCCTCAAATGTTTGGAGGCCATTACATCATAAGCCCCGCCATAGGCCTTGCGAGTGATAACAGTAATTTTCGGCACCGTAGCCTCACCATAAGCAAACAACAGCTTGGCACCATGTTTGATAATACCGCTATATTCCTGTGCCGTCCCCGGCAAGAAGCCCGGCACATCAACAAGGGTAATAATCGGAATATTAAAACAATCACAAAAACGCACAAACCGCGCTGCTTTTTTGGAGCTATCAATATCAAGGCAACCCGCCAACACCATGGGCTGGTTCGCCACGATACCCACAGTCTCGCCATCCATCCGGCCAAAGCCAGTAATAATATTGCCCGCATGTTTTGGCTGAAGCTCAAAGAAATCAGCTTCATCCACCAGCTTTAAAATCACTTCATGCATGTCATAAGGCTTGTTAGCCCCAGTTGGCACCACATTATCGAGTGATTTTTCCACCCTATCTGGCCGATCAAAAGTGGCTCGAACTGGTGGCTTTTCCTTATTATTCAGCGGGAGAAAATCGAAGAAACGCCTTAGTTGGAAAAGGGCTTCCACATCATTGGCAAAGGCCTTGTCCGCCACACCTGATTTAGTGGTGTGCGTGATGGCGCCACCCAGTTCTTCCTGTGTCACCACTTCGTTTGTCACAGTTTTCACCACATCCGGGCCTGTTACAAACATATAGCTGGTATCTTCCACCATGAAGATGAAATCAGTAATAGCAGGGCTATAAACAGCCCCGCCCGCGCAAGGCCCCATAATCATGGAAATCTGCGGGATAACGCCGGAAGCCAGCACATTCTGCTGAAAAACGTCAGCATAACCACCAAGAGCAGAAACCCCTTCCTGAATACGGGCCCCACCACTATCATTCAGGCCAATCACAGGCGCGCCCACCCGCATGGCCATATCCATCACTTTCAGAATTTTGTTTGCATGCGTTTCAGAGAGAGAGCCTCCAAAAACAGTGAAATCCTGGCTAAACACATAAACAAGGCGCCCATTAATGGTGCCAGAGCCTGTCACCACACCATCGCTTGGATATTTGGTATCCGCCATACCAAAATCGCTACAGCGATGTTCAACGAACATGTCATATTCTTCAAAACTGTCTTCATCAAGAAGAAGATCAAGGCGTTCCCTGGCGGTCAGTTTGCCGCGTGCATGCAAGGCATTGATACGGTCCTGCCCACCTCCAAGTCTGGCATCAGCGCGTTTTGCTTCCAGGCGCTCCAGAATTTCTTTCATGCACTCCCCCTCTCAAAACAACCCGCTATATGCTTTGTGTTGCACATACGCTGGCTCATAGCTTTACAGGCTCAGGTCGCTTCTCTCCATTACCAGATAGTCTAATAGCCAACGGAATCGATCGCGCTAACAGAGATAGAAGCCATATCCAGTCTTTCACTGTAATTTTCAGGGGTAAAGGCTTTTATGCCTTAAGAACGCAGATAATTAAGAAACTGCGCTGTTGCCCCCAGCTCTTCATAGAGCCGCTTGCGCTTGTCTTCCACTTCCCAGTCTGTGCCCCACTGCTGTTCCTGAAAGGTGGCATCCACCAAACTGGCCTGCCAAAGC
>JBNKGK010000239.1:0-5651 GCA_050289785.1 Kordiimonas sp. | reverse complement strand
AATTGCTTGAGCATGGACCCATTTTTGCCAATCATGATACGCTTTTGGGTTTCCCGCTGTACATGAATAACCTGGGAAATACGTACAGAACCATCCTTGCGCTCTTCCCATTCTTCGGTTTCAACGGTCGTGGCATAGGGCAGTTCATCATGCAGACGCAGATACACTTTTTCCCGTGTAATTTCCGCCGCCAGTATGCGCATGGTCACATCAGCAATCTGATCTTCCGGATACATCCACGGCCCCTCAGGCGCAAGTGAAGCCAAATACGTCTTCAGATCCTTAACGCCATCACCCGTTAGGGCAGAAATCATGAAAATATCGGAAAACAAGCCTGTTGCATCAAGCTTTTGCGTCAGAGCGAGCAGAGCTTCCCTCTTGATTAGGTCAATCTTATTAATCGCGAGAATAACTTTTCGGCCTGCATCCTTCAAGCCTTCTAGAATGCTTCCCACCTCTTCATTCACACCCTTGCGAGCATCAATCAATAGAATAGTTTGTTCCGCATCTTCCGCTCCTTTCCAGGCAGCATTCACCATAGCGCGGTCAAGCCGGCGTTTAGGCTGGAAAATACCGGGCGTATCAATGAACACAAGCTGTGTTTCATCATGTAACCCAATACCTGTGATACGGGTTCGTGTGGTCTGAACTTTATGGGTAACAATCGCCACTTTTGCGCCCACAAGAGCATTCAAAAGCGTTGATTTACCTGCATTTGGTGCACCAATCAGCGCAACAAAACCACAACGTGTGCCACTATCCACTGATTGGCTCATACTTTTTTCTCCGTAAGAACAGTCAGCAGTTCTTCTGCTGCCGCCTGCTCTGCCAAACGCTTGGCACTACCTGATGCCGTTGCTGACCCATTATTCTCCACAGCCGCTTCAATGGTAAAAACGGGGTTATGATCCGGGCCTTGCTGATCAACTGTGGCATATTTTGGTAGAGGCAAACCTCTTGCCTGACACCATTCCTGCAGCAGTGTCTTGCTATCCTTATAGGCATTCGGGCCATGTTGTATCAGGCCTGCCCAATGTGTGCGAATGAATTTTTCTGCAGCACCAAACCCGCTGTCCAGATACATAGCACCAATCACCGCTTCGCAGACATCCGCAAGCACAGCTTCCTTGGTACGCGTACCCTCTGCTTCCGCACCTGGTGTCAGTTTCAAGGCATCAGAAAACCCTAAATTTTGTGACATTTCCGCAAGCGTTTCCTTGCGCACCAGCGCTGTAAAGCGGCGGTTCAGCTTACCTTCCGCTTCCCTTGGATAGGCTTCAAGCAGCCATGTGGAAATAGCAAGGCCTAGCACTCTATCCCCAAGAAACTCCAGACGCTGATAATTATGCGTACCGGAAAGAGACGGGTGCGTCAGCGCTTCCTCAAGCAGGCTGGGCTTGGTAAACTCATACCCCGCAATTTCCCGTTGAATAGAGATAGGTTCTTTCTTCTTACCAGCCACTATGCGCTCCCCTGAGGCATGCCCTGGCGAGCCTCATCCATAAGGGTTCGCATATCCCTAATCGCCTGATCCAATCCCACAAAGATAGCTTCCCCAATGAGAAAATGGCCAATATTCAGTTCCATCACCTGCGGAATCGCTGCAATATCTTTTACAGTATCATAGCTAAGGCCGTGACCTGCATGAATTTCAAGGCCCAGATCAGCGCCATAAGCTGCTGCTTTTTTAATTCGCTCGAGCTCAGCAGCCCTTGCCTCGCCTTCCAGCTCACAATAAGCGCCTGTATGAATTTCTGTCACCGGTGCACCAAGGCTTTTAGCGGCTTCCATTTGCTGCTTGCTAGGATCAATAAACAGGCTGACCCGTATCCCCGCAGCATTCAGTTCCCGCACAAAATGGGAAAGGTGATTATGCATGCCAGCCGCGTCAAGCCCACCCTCTGTTGTCAATTCCTGCCGCTTTTCCGGCACAATACAACAAGCATGGGGCTTATGTCTGAGTGCAATTTCCAGCATCTCTTCCGTAGCCGCCATCTCAAGGTTCAAAGGTACAGTCAGCCCCATAGACAATAAGTCGATGTCACCATCTGAAATATGCCGCCTGTCTTCTCTCAGGTGAGCCGTGATCCCATCGGCTCCGGCCTTCACGGCAAGCTCTGCAGCACGCACTGGGGCAGGGTGCATAATACCCCGAGCATTCCTTATGGTAGCAACATGATCGATGTTTACACCGAGGCGCAATTTCCCACGGGTCATATTTTGCTCTCCCCATTTTGCATCAGCTGTCGCCTTTGCATCAGCTTTTCTTCTCGTCTGGCTCTAAACTGCCTCAACACAGAACGCAAAGGAAAATACACGATTATCCAGGCAAAGATGGCAACAGGAATACCCCCCACGATGAGAGGAAACACCAATGGCAGAAAGGCACTGAGATAAATAACCGGCGCGTCAAAAAGGGCTTCCCAGCTCCACACCGGGATATTATGCACAACAGCATCATCCAGAAACAAGGCCCCAATACGGCCAGTTAAGGCAAAGATAAGAGGAAAGGTCCAGGGATTACCAACGACTGTTCCAATGGCTGAGGCCAGCAAATGCCCTCTGGTGAGCCAGGCTAAGGCAAACCCCAAAAGGAAATGCAAGCCGAGAAAAGGTGTGAAAGAAACAGCCACCCCGGCTGCAAAACCCGCCGCGATATGATGAGTAGACCCCTGAAGCCGGGCAACGCGGAGGAAAATGTACTGAATGGCGCGCCACCAGCCAGAGCGAGGCCAGAGCCACCCTATAAAAACCTTCCACCAAGATAGGCCATCGCGACGTCGAAACAGCATTATTTATGCCTTATATAGTTATGCTTTCAGCCCCCTGCTACCTGGTTTTATGGCAGGTATGGCTTTTAAGTCTTCCGGCAAATCTTCCGGTTTATATGTAGGGGCATCAAGGGTCACCAGCGCTGTAATGGGTGCCCCAACATCCGCCTTACCACCGGAACGGTTGATCAGGCAGCCCGCTGCGACCACCTCACCTCCCCACTCTGTAATGGTTTTAATACACTCCCGAGAGGACAGACCCGTTGTAATCACGTCTTCCATCATCAGGATTTTAGCACCTTTAGGAATGGCAAACCCGCGACGTAGCGCAAATTCACCATCTACCCGCTCCGTGAAGATACCATCCACCCCAAGCTGGCGCGCCACTTCATAACCTACGATCACACCGCCCATGGCAGGGCTGACAACCAGATCAATCTCCACACCAGTTGCCTTCAGTTTTTCAGCAAAAGCTGCGCACAGGCGCCCTGCCCGTTCAGGGTTCATCAGCACACGGGCACATTGCAGATAAACAGAGCTGTGTAAACCGGAAGACAGCTTGAAATGACCTTCGAGCAATGCCTCTGCATCACGAAACTCCTGCAGCACTTCTTCCTGGTTCATAAGCCTATCCTCTATCGGGTTAAAACATAGCATGAAGGGCGGATAGAATGCTCCCCCTCCTGCGTCAAGATAAAAGACGCAGATGTGACAAACTATCCTCTAAACTCTTGAAATACTGTTACCCAATAACCCGGTCAACGTGGCTAACAACGCGGCTAACACGCAAGTGGCGGCTAATGTCATTTAAATGCTTCACATCCCGCACTTCCACATCCAACAGCATCACATAATATTCCGGATCACGGTCTGGTACAATTAACCCCGAAACATTACCGCCATTTTTAGACACAATTGTGGCAATGGTGGCCAGTGCCCCACGCTCGTTTACCACTTCAAGGCGCAAACATCCCACATAAAAGGCATCATCGGCCTCGTTTTCATGCCAGCGCAGATCAATCCAGCGGTCAGGGTCATCATCATATTTATTCAGTTCGCCACAATCGATGGTGTGAATATCAACGGCTTTCTCCCTGCCTTCCATGCGCAACCCAACGATGCGATCCCCGCGCACAGGGTGGCAACAATATGCAAAATGCACGGCAGAATCCCGATTAATACCCTGAATGGGGAAACTGCCATCTGTCATTTTTTCCCATTGGTGATGAACAACAGGCAGCGCCTCGCTGCGGGCATCTTCCCTAAAACCCGGATAAGCTGCCCTCAAAACATCCTCTTCCGCAAGTTTGCTCTGCCCCACATACATATAAAGGAGATCAGCATCATCCATGTTAAGCACACGCACAGCTTCATTCATGGCGCGCTTTGAAAAATCGAGCCCATGCCGTCTGCAGGCCTTGCTCACCAGCGTTTTACCGAGCTGAGTATATTCCTCAAATTCCTTATGCTTTACATGGCGGCGGATCGCAGAGCGCGCTTTACCTGTAACAACAAAGCTTTCCCAGCGCGGTGACGGCGTCTGCCCTTTTGAAGTGAGAATTTGCACTAAATCGCCATTCACCAACTCATGGCGCAAAGGCACCAGACGACCATTCACCTTGGCCCCCACACAGTGGTCACCCACTTCCGTGTGCACGGCATAGGCAAAATCAACGGTTGTGGACCCCCGTGGCAAGGATACCAGTTCCCCCTTTGGCGTAAAACAGAAAACCTTGTCTTGGAACATGGCAAGCTTGGTATGTTCAAGGAACTCTTCCGGGTCAGTGGTGTGATCAAGAATTTCCACCAGTTCACGTACCCAACGATATTTTGATCCCTCCACACTGGCAGCGCGCTGCTTATATTGCCAATGGGCCGCTACACCATATTCAGCCTCTTCATGCATTCGAGTAGTACGGACTTGTACCTCAAGACGATGCTTATGGGGGCCAATAACCGTTGTGTGAATAGAGCGGTAAAAATTTCGTTTGGGAGTTGAAATATAATCCTTAAAACGATCCGGCACCATCGGATATTTACCATGCACAATGCCTAGTGCTCTATAACATGTTTCAGTACCATCGACGATAACACGGAATGCCATCACGTCAGAAAGCTGCTCAAAACTGACATTCTGACGCTCCATCTTCCGCCAGATCGAATATGGCCGCTTGATCCGTCCTCGCACTTCTGCCTGCACGCCATTTTCTTTCAACAACTTCGTGAGAGTTTCCGTCATCTCTTTCTCAAGATTCGGGCTCTCCTCAATCATATGTTTCAGGCGTGTTTCGATACCATCCAGGGCTTCGGGGTCAAGTTGGCTAAAAGCAAGATGCTCCAACTCATCCTTCATTTCATGCATGCCGATGCGCTCAGCAAGTGGTGCATAAATCTCTAGTGTTTCCAACGAGATACGGCGACGTTTTTCTTCCTTCTTGATAAAATCAAGCGTGCGCATGTTATGAAGCCGGTCAGCCAGCTTAACAAGCAACACCCGAATATCATTCGACATGGCGAGCACAAACTTACGAAAATTTTCCGCCTGACGCTCGCTCTCTGTCTGCATTTCAATTTTGGAAAGCTTGGTAACGCCGTCCACCAGCTCACCGATCTTGGAGCCAAACAGCTCTTCAATTTCCGGAATGGTGGCAACTGTATCCTCAACCACGTCATGCAAAAGAGCCGTGACAATAGTATCACAATCCAGCTTCATAGCTGTCAGGATGCCCGCCACCTCAAGCGGATGGGAAAAATAAGGCGCGCCGGAAGCCCTTTTTTGCGGTCCATGTGCCTTCATCGCGAACACATAGGCACGGTTCAACAGTGCCTCATCCGCGTTCTTTTCATAAGCTTTTACTGTCTCAACCAGCTCGAACTGAC
>JBNKGK010000238.1:0-5685 GCA_050289785.1 Kordiimonas sp. | reverse complement strand
GGACAAGCTGAAACTGGTGCTCAGGCATTTTCAAAGGCACTGCGAACAGCTGTCGAGAATATTGAAAATGCCTACCGTGACCCGGATAGCCTCTCCGGCATAACCACCGGACTGAATTCACTCAATGAAAAGATTGGTGGCCTTCACCCTTCTGACCTTGTGATTCTTGCAGGTCGCCCGGCCATGGGTAAGACGGCGCTCGCCACAAATATTGCCTTTAACGCTGCCAAACGCTATGTCGATGACAGGCTTCAGGGCGTAGAATCAGATAAATCGAAAGGGGCTGTTGTCTGTTTTTTCAGCCTTGAGATGTCGGCTGACCAGCTGGCAGCTCGTATTCTTTCTGATCGGGCTAATCTGGTTTATGATGGACAAGACCCCATTCAGTCCCACAAAATGAGACAAGGCCATCTGACAGAAAGCCAATTTGAAGCCATTGCCCGAGCGGCCATTGAGCTCGAGGAAACACCACTCTTTATTGATGATACACCCGCTCTGACGATCGCAGCCCTACGCAACAGGGCACGAAGGCTTAAGAGACAACACAACCTCGGCGTTGTAGTGGTCGATTACCTGCAGCTTTTGCGCGGCTCAGGCAAAGGCTCAGCCAGTGAAAACCGTGTACAGGAGATTTCTGAGATCACAAGGGGCCTTAAAGGACTGGCAAAGGAACTTCATGTGCCTGTTATCGCACTCTCACAGCTCAGCCGGACAGTGGAACAGCGTGAAAACAAACGCCCCATGCTATCTGACCTAAGGGAATCAGGGTCGATTGAGCAGGATGCGGATATGGTGATGTTCGTCTTCAGGGAAGAATATTATAAAGAAAAAGAAGAGCCATCTCAGGCAGATCAGGAAAAACATATGACCTGGCAAGCAGAAATGGAAAATTTATACGGTAAGGCAGAACTAATCATTGGTAAGCAGCGACACGGCCCTGTTGGCACCATTCATCTAGCCTTTGATAAAGAGTGCACCCGCTTTACAGACCTTGTGGATGAAGATCATCTGCCGGACAGGTATTAAAAGCCCATCATATTGCGGCTGGCTTTGGGCAGCTTCAAGATAATGCCATCCAGCTCTTCTGTGAGCATGAGTTGACACCCTAGGCGTGAAGTAGAGGTAAGGCCAAGGGCCAGATCAAGCATCTCCTCTTCCTCTTCAGAGGCTTCATCAAGCTTACTATAATAAGCTTTATCAACAATGACATGGCAGGTGGAACAGGCCATGTTGCCTTCACAGGCCCCTTCCATATCCAGTCCCTGCTCCTGGGCAAGCTGCAGCACACTGACGCCAGCATCTGTTTCCACCGTCAGTTCCGTGCCATCCTGTTTGATAAAAACTACTTTCATACTCACACCTTCAAGCCGCCAAGACGCTGGACAGCTTCTATGATTTGTTCAGCGGCAAATGCCATTTCTTCTTCTGTTGTAAAACGGCCAACCCCGATGCGTATAGCTGCTTTTGTCTCCAAATCTGTTCTTCCCAATGCCTGTAATACATAAGAAGGACCTTCTGTAGCAGAAGCACAAGCTGCGCCGCTCGATAATGCCAAGGATCTCAGTTCAGCTAACAACAAGTCACCATCCAGCCCCGGAAAACTGAGATTCAGATTACCTTGCCAGCGTTTGCTCTCATGGCCATTCACCAGTATTCCTGGCAAGGCATCAAATAGTCTGGCTTTAAAAACTGTCATGAACTGTGATATGCGAAGGGCTTCTTCTTCTCTTAATTGAGCACATAACTGCGCTGCCTTTCCAAGCCCTGCAACAAGTGCGGGAGCCTGAGTGCCAGACCGTAGCCCCCTCTCTTGTCCACCACCCGACATAAGTGGTGTAAGCGCTGTGTTCCGTCCTTCCCTCTTATAAAAAGCACCAACCCCTTTAGGCCCGTATATCTTATGGCCGGAGATACTGGCAAAATCGAGCTGCAGATCATCCACATCAAGGAGAATCTTGCCATAGGCCTGAGCGATATCACTATGGAAAAGCGCCCCCTTTGCTTTGGCGATAGCCCCTATCTCTTTCAGCGGCTGGATGACACCAATCTCATTATTTACTCCCATCACAGAGACAAGGGCTGTTTTTTCCGTCACTGTCTTTTCAAGGAGGCCCAAATCGAGCAAACCATCAGGCTTTACGGGCAAATAACTAACCTCAAACCCTAGGCGGGCACAGGCAGCAGCTGATTCAAGCACACACTTATGCTCTGTTACCACAGTAACAAGATGAGGACGCTTTGTGCCCCATACATCCATCACACCTTTGATTACCATGTTATTAGTTTCAGTAGCACCGGAGGTGAATGTGATCTCCTCAGCTTTTGCCCCAATAAGGGCAGCCACCTGCTCTCTGGCAACATCAAGAGCAACTTCGGCCTCCCAGCCATAACGGTGCGTGCTGGAATGAGGGTTACCAAATTTATCTGTCAGATAAGGCATCATCGCATCCAGCACCCGCTCATCCAGCGGTGTGGTTGCCTGATAATCCAGATAAATAGGAGTGCCTGCCATTAAACTCTCTTAAAACCCTATTTCCGCGCGCGCTGATAGAGCTTTTTCCACGCCCCAACAAATGCATCTATATCAGACTCTGCCGTGTCGCGCCCTAATGAAACACGAATGGAGCTCTCTGCCTCGCTGGCGCCATAGCCCATAGCAGTAAGCACATGGGAAACCTTTACTTTACCTGATGAGCAAGCCGACCCTGATGACACACAAATACCAGACAGATCAAAATGCATCACCTGTGTTTCGCCTTTGATACCAGGCATGGTAATGCAACTGGTATTCACCAATCGCCCTGCCTCTTGCCCGGCAAAGCTTACATCATCAGCAAAACTGGCAATCTCTGCCTCTAACCTGTCTCTCAAAGCCTGAGTTTCCGGTAAATCACTGATTTCAGTCATTGCCTCCAATGCAGCCACACCAAAGCCAACAATACCAGCCACATTTTCTGTGCCGGAACGACGAGAGAGCTCCTGTCCTCCCCCTACAATTAGAGGGGAAAGCGGTGCTGTCGGGGCAATCACAATAGCACCGACACCCTGAGGGCCACCCAGCTTGTGAGCAGAAAGGGTGAGATAGTCTGCCCCCAGCGCCTTGATATCCAGCATCATTTTTCCTGCTGCCTGTATTGCATCTGTATGTACGCGTGCACCAGCTGCATGTGCCAGCTCGGCCGCCTCAGCAATCGGCTGGATAACGCCAGTCTCATTGTTGGCCAGCATCAAAGAAACAAGAGCAGGCTTTGGAGCCTCTTCAAGCAGACTTTCAAGCTCCTGCAAATCGGCGACACCATCCTTGGTTACAGGCAAAGTATAAACTGGAATATCCACAAGTTTTACAGCAGCAAGCCCACAATCATGTTCTATGGCTGACATGATGATACTTGCTGCGCCGCTACCTCTAATGACTGCATTATTGGCTTCTGTGCCACCGGAACAAAAAATCACATCCCTCGGCCTCGCCGCAACCAAAGCTGCTACCTGAGCCCTCGCCTGCTCAGTCAGAGTCCGAGCCTGCCTGCCCGCCTGATGAACAGAGGATGGGTTGCCAACTTTAGCCATCACATCAGCGACGGCCGATATCACAGAAGTGCGAATCGGGCTGGTCGCATTATAATCTAAGTAGATTGAATTCGTCATATTGGCTGACATAAGTGGATTTTAGCCCCAGTTCAACCGGAAATTCAGGCAAATTATCGAGTATGCTTGCGAATCAACTATATTATTGGATATATCAAAGATAAAGAAACAAGTGGGGCGTTACCATCCCACAGCCCCGTTCAACGCTTTTGAAGAAATAAGAACCACCGCCCTATGCCTGACATTATTTTTAGCGGTCCTGCCGGACGCCTTGAAGGACGTTACCAGCCAGGAAAAACTGATACGGCGCCAATTGCGCTTATTTTACACCCTCACCCGCAATATGGCGGCACTATGGATGATAAAGTTACCTATTATCTTTATCATGCCTTTGCCCATCGTGGATTTGCCACCCTGCGCTTCAACTTCCGCGGCATTGGCCGCAGCCAGGGTGAATTTGACAATGGAATTGGTGAACTTTCCGATGCAGCTTCAGCCCTTGATTGGCTGCAATCCATGAACGCCAATTCCACAGGTACATGGGTGGCTGGCTTTTCCTTCGGTGCTTGGATTGGTATGCAGTTGTTGATGCGTCGGCCTGAGATAAAAGGCTTTATCTCTGTTGCGCCGCCAGCAAACCTTTATGATTTCTCATTTCTGGCACCCTGCCCTTCATCTGGCTTGGTGATTCAGGCTGACCAGGATGATTTGGTGACACCTATTTCAGTGCATAAACTGGTGGAAAAGCTCAAAACCCAGAAATCAATCAAGATTGACCATGATATCATCAAAGGGGCTAACCATTTCTTTGAATCAGAACTGAATACGCTGATGACATCGGTTAATAAATATCTGAATATGCGTCTAGCTAACGATAGTTAGGCTCAGTAAATGGTTTGGGAATGCATCAATTTCTGGTGCTTTCCCTCTCAAGGTAGCTTTTGAAAGCCTCAGTTACCTCTTCACAGACATATGAGAACCGTTCAACCAGAGGGCCTGCACTACTAATATTGTTATTTCTGGCCATTGTCTCAAGCTCCATAGCCAGTTCGCCCAGCAAGGTTGCGCCCAGTTGCATACTACTGGCCTTGAAAGAATGAGCCGCAAGGCGCAGTCCCTTCACATCATTCTCCTCATAGGCTTCCACGAGCATAGGCTTGGCTTTTCTGGCAAAATCCAGATAGTGTTCCAGAATTGATCTGTGTTGCTCACCAACAATATTTTTCAGCCCCTCCACAATCGAGAAATCAACGGAGGAAGAATTGATAGGCATTTCACTACCGTCACCACCCAGAATATCAAAATCATCACCAGTGGTCTGTAATTCAATATTATCAGGCAACCACCTGAGTAAAACAGACTCGATGCCATCAGGCTGAACAGGTTTGGTTAGATAATCATCCATGCCTGCCTTAAGGCACTTTTCACGATCACCCTCCATAGCATTTACCGTAAAGGCCACAATAGGCACTCTCTCAAGTCCACAGTCAGCTTCATATTTCCGTATTTCACTGGACGCCTCAAAACCATCCATCTCAGGCATCTGACAATCCATCAGGACAATGTCAAACCTGTTTCCCTATAGAGCTCTAGCGCCTCTTTACCATCGGCTGCAGAAACTGCATTATCCTCTGCAACCATCACATTCGTGTTTTGGAACTTTGTAGCTCGACGGTGAATACTACGGCTTTCTCTCACGACATGACGTGTGATGAAAGCATCCTTTTCTCCACCGAGGTACGCCTTCCACATGGCAGAAAGCACAGGCAAGAGAGATAGAACTCCATTCCAGTAAATCATGATACAGATTGCCAGATAGAGCTTTTAACATTTCATAAGTAAGCCCTTCTTCAGGCAGATTTTGATCAGCCAACTGAAGAAGGTTAAATGGTTTTCCTGCAGATGAAAAATCCACACCAATTAAATTGAAGAATGAAGGAAAGAAGCAAAAAAGGACAATGACGGCAACGACCGTCAATGGCATCTTAAGCTGCGTCGAGGCGGCACTACTAGAACCACTGGAGTTATCACTAGGCTGGTACACCAAATTCCTCCACCCCCATTAGCGTCCTCACTAACGGGAAATTATAATCTTCGACT
>JBNKGK010000237.1:0-5756 GCA_050289785.1 Kordiimonas sp. | reverse complement strand
TGGCAATAGTGGCCATACAGGGGCGCAAGCTTCTATAGTCATCGGGGTATAGCTTGGCCGATTGATCGAAAATGACACCATAGAGTTGCCGCACAGCGCGGCGCATGTTCCTGACAGCATGAGTGGCGTAGCTCAGTTCTTCATCCAGCGTGGGGGAGCGTGTGGCATGTAATGTTTCCACGCTCAGCATGCTGGTGGCCGTGCCGGCCAGCTTCTCACCCTTATCCAGATTGCCAAGATAGGTGGATGCATAATGCCATGCTTCGGGGGATAATGAGAAAGTGGGGTGTGCAGTAACAACAAGGCCAGCCAGCTCATCCTCTATCAGTGCTTTGAACCCCTGAAAAGGCCTGGGTGTTCCATCTGTATTTTGGCTGAGCGCCTCGACCAGCTTTTCCAACCGTTTCTTATTCTGAGCAGCGGGGAGGCTGCTCCACTGTTTGACTTGGCGGTCTAATCTTTCTTTCAGCGAGGGAATATTATGAGAGCGTAACTCGTCAGCCAGCTCTGTCAGGCATGTAGCACCGTCTGCCAGCTTGCCTGCCAATTGATAGGCTTTTGACAAGTGCTGATGCCGGGGTTCATCGGAATTGGTGAGCCTGGGGGGCATGTTGTTCTCCTATTACACGGGAGGGTTACTTTTGCTTTGCGTCACGGGGAGGCGAGTCCGCTTCAATACGGTTCTTAAGGCAAAGCTAGAGTGTACACGATCAACACCCGGCAGGCGGGTGAGTATGTTGTGAATGCGTTCATAATCCGCGATATCTTTTACGACCACGCGGATCATATAATCTATGTCGCCGCTCATCATATAGCATTCCATTACTTCAGATACTGCACGAATGGCATCTTCAAAGGTGCCCAGTTTCATTTCCTGCTGATGTTCAAGAGAAACACGTACAAAAACGGTGCCGGGCAGGCCAATCGTGGTAGCATCCAGGTGAGCGGCATAGTGGGTGATGATCTTCTTGTCATGCAGGTTTTTAACCCTGCGCAGGCAGGCAGATTCCGATAAGCCTACTAAATCAGCCAGCTCGACATTTGAGAGTCGACCATCTTTCTGTAGAGCTTCCAGTATTGCACAATCAATTTTATCTAACTTCATTTTGAGAATTTTCTGTCAATATTTTCGCCATGTTTCGAATAATATGCCATTTATAGGCAAATGCAAGCCCGCCTTTGCAAGGACATTCTGTCAAATCTGGCCTATAATAGCATCATTAAAGCGGAACAGTCCGCATGGTGCTTTTGTTGGAGTTTATAGATGCTTGTAGGTGTGCCAAAGGAAATTAAAAATCGGGAATATCGCGTGGGGCTGACCCCTGCTTCTGTGCGTGAGTTAATTGCGCATGGTCATCAGGTTCTTGTTGAGAATAATGCGGGTTTCGAAATTGGATTCACCAATGACCTGTACCTGGCAGCGGGCGCAGCCATCGCAGACACTGCGGAAGAAATTTTTGCCAAAGCCGACATGATTGTAAAGGTGAAAGAGCCTCAACCCAAAGAATGTGCCATGCTGCGGGAAGGCCAAATCCTTTATACATATCTTCACTTGGCACCGGACCCCATTCAGACACAGGGGTTGATCAATTCTGGCGCTATCGCCATTGCCTATGAAACTGTGACTGATGATTTTGGTGGTTTGCCTCTCTTGGCACCCATGTCAGAGGTAGCAGGACGAATGTCAGTGCAGGCGGGCGCTCATGCATTGGAGATGAGCCAGGGTGGCCGTGGCCAGCTTCTGGGAGGTGTGCCCGGTGTGGAACCCGGCAAGGTTGCTATTATTGGCGGCGGTGTCGTGGGTACAAATGCGGCTCGTATGGCTGTGGGCCTGGGTGCTGAAGTCACTATTCTGGATCGCTCTGTGCGCCGGATGCAGCAATTGGATGATATTTTTCAGGGCCGTGTGAAAACAGTTTTCTCAACGCAGGACGCTGTTGAAGAGCATGTGCTTGCTGCTGATCTGACGATTGGTGCTGTGTTGGTGCCGGGAGCGGCCGCGCCGAAGCTGGTAAGCAGAGACATGGTTGCGAGCATGCCGCGAGGTAGCGTGCTAGTGGATGTGGCAATTGATCAGGGCGGTTGTTTTGCCACCTCGAAAGCCACAACTCATGAGAACCCTACTTATATTGTGGATGAAGTGGTGCATTACTGCGTGGCCAATATGCCTGGTGGTGTGGCGCGTACCTCCACGCTTGCTTTGAACAATGCAACGCTGCGCCATGCCCTGGCCCTTGCTGATAAAGGCTGGAGACAGGCGCTGGCGGATGACAGGCATCTGCTGGCTGGCCTGAATGTGTGGAACGGCCAGGTGGTTTATGAGGCAGTGGCCCGTGACCAGAACCTGACTTATGTGCCAGCAAGCACTGCGCTTGCCGCATAAATAACTGAATAACAGGTGATGCATGCATTCCCCTTGCATCACTTGATTAGCCTGCCGGGTACTTTGGGCCCGTAAAAGTGCGGCTTGTGGGCCCTAATGTCCCAAGTAGCGCCCGGCAGGCTTCCTCCCTACACCCAGGTCGTTCCATAAAATATGTTGCGCCCTGCTATGGCCCCTGTCTATATCATTGCTATTCGTACGACAGCATTCTGGGGTAAATCATGGGCAAGTTAGGTGAGAAAATATCCCGCAGGTTATTGCCTTCCTTCATGCTCATTTCCAGCCTTATCCTCCTGTATTTTGGTGTGCCCCGTTTTTTAGCAGAATTGATGCTAGTACCAGGCACCCCGGTGCATGAACGGTTGTCTCGTGGTGAGGAAATCTCGGATGAAGACCTTACTCTTCTCGAAGAATCCAGATTAAATGCCCTGAAATTTGTTGATCACCCTGAGGCCTATTCAGATTTGGGTGGGTCTTACCTGTATCGTGCCAAGCATGCGAAAACCCCCGAGGAAAAAGCTAAATATGCGCAGATGACCATAGACGCCGCCATGACAGGTCTCAAGATGGCACCCTTGAATACATTTTCCTGGTTGCGCGTGTGTTCTGCCAATTTCCTCTTGGGGGAGGAGCATTACGACAAAGCAGTTGAAGCTTGGCGAATGTCCGTGAAAACTGCCCCTTTTGAGCCTTTTGTGCTCCTCTCTAGAATCCACTATGGGATATTATTGTATAATCGTCTTACGGTTGATGATGTCGTCACATTGAATGACCAGTTTGATATGGCCTACCGGTGGAGCCGTGGCAAACTGCGTAGCTACATGAACAAAAATAACTTGCAATCTTGGGCTGTTTTTCTTGCCGAGCCCGATCAGGAAATGGTTGATTTTTTCAGAAAATAGTCAACTTTTAAACTAGTGTTATATATTTTAAGGTATGTGTCATCCTATGGCACAGTGAACCACATACCAGGTGATATATGATAAGACTATATCTGTTGCGGCATGCTAAATCTGATTGGGGTAATATGAGGTTGGTAGACCGTGATCGCCCTTTGAATAGCCGCGGCAAGAAAGCAGCCAATCAGCTTGGGCGGTATATGAAGGAACAGGCATTGGCTCCTGACCTGATTCTGTGCTCACCAGCAAAGCGAACACGCAGCACCTTGAAGCGGGTGAAAAAACAGGCAGAAGCAGATTGGCCAGTAACAATCGACGACAGATTATATGGTGCTGATGCCATGACTGTACTGGAATTGATTATGGCCCAATCAGGGACGGTGCAGTCACTCATGCTTGTGGGACATAACCCTACGTTTCATAATGTAGCATCAGTTTTGACAGGTAGGGGAGATCGTAGCGTTATAGAAAAAATGCGGGAAAAATATCCAACAGGTGCGTTAGCCATTATTGATTTTGATGTGGATAGTTTTGCGGACATTGCCATGGGGCGTGGCAAATTAGTCGCATTTGTGCGGCCTCGTGATCTGGAGGCCAGTTAGGGTATCGCTCTTTTAAATTTGTTATGTTATTACCTGACATGAAGTGGGAAGCATATTAGTAAAATACTAATATTCAAATGATAGTGAAGCTGGACAAACATCGTAAAGTTTGTTCACTTAGAGGGCTATTGAATAAACACGAATTGGTTCGTGTTGTGGGGAGTAGGTAAGCGTGCGTTTTGTTACACGCATCATGATGATATCTTGTTTGTCAATGCTGGTCGCGTGTGACCTGCCTGAGCGAGCACCTGCATCTCCAAAAACTGAAGTTGGCACCAGGGCTTATGTGAAGGGGCAGGGGAAAGAGGTGATTGCCCAGGTCACCAAGGTGAAGGGCAAGCTGGTCACCGTAGAGATATTGCTTGATGGCGAACGGGTTGCAATTCGTGATTATTACCGGGGTCTTGTGGTTGTCAGTGGCACAGAATCCGGCGTTCGGTATGAATCTGAAGTGAACCAGGCTGAGCTTGAAACACTGTTTCCCCTAAAAGTTGGTAATCAGGTCAGTTTGCCGGGCATTACCCTTAATGTGGATCGTGGCACGCGCACACCCTTTCATATCAGTTTACAGGTTGTGGATGAGACAACTCTGGAGCTTTTATCCGGGGCGCGACGGGTATTTGTGGTTGATATGCAATCCCGATTCGAAAAGGACGGCGAGACCATCAATCGCTCTTATCGATATTATTTTGATCCCGAAATATCTATGACGTTGAAGACTTATATTTATCTTAAAGATAAAGAGCAGGTGTGGCGTACAGTGTCCATTGAATTGCCGGGGGAGCGAAAAATCAGGCCAACCCCAGAGCAGCGCCTGCGTTCCGGTACGGTTATGATCTAGCCTAGGCTGTATAGTAGGCACCGTCTTTCTCTTCAAAAGCAATTGCCCGTAAATACAGGCCTTTACATGGCCCCAAATGGCAGTGACCGGTGTGCGGGTCAAATAGGGCCCCATGGGTGCGGCAGATAAGGCTGGTGCCGTCATAATCCATGAATTTATCATCAAACATATTGAGGGGTGTGCCTGCATGGGGGCAACGGTTTTCATAGATGCGCACTATGTTCTGATAGCGCTGCACCAAGAGGCGTACCATCATTTTGTCTTCTGTGAAGACAATCTCTTTACCGCCATGGGCAGGCAGATCTTCTGCCCGGGCGATAAGCGTGCCTGCAGGCGGGCCAGCGGGCACATCTTCTAACTGTAATAACGGTGGCGCCTGCATGGATTTTAGTCAGCAGAGGGCACCCATTCCCCTAGAACCGATTTCCAGGGGGTAATGGTAACACTTTCGAACAGTCCGGCTGATGCATAGGGGTCATTGTTTGCAAAGAGCTGCACGGCGCCTTCGCTGGCGGCATCAATTACAATCAGGCTGCCAATGGGTTTGGGGTCAGCACCGCTGGAAAGGAGCGGGCCAGCCAGTTTGATGCGGGTGCCAGCATCTTTCAGGTAACTCAGGTGTGCATCCCTGTTTGCTAGCCTCAGGGCCAGGCTGTCTGCTTTATCGCGCGCTTGGATGGCAAATAACATGTTCCGCTCCTATTCACTTTCTGTGGTGAAAGGGCGGGCCAGAAGGGCCGCGATCACAGTCTGCATATCCTGTTTCCCTTTCAGTATCTGATAAACGGCTTCAGTGATTGGCATGTCGAGATTATTCTCCGAAGCAATTTTATAAACGATTTCGGCAGTATGTACGCCTTCCGCGACGGAATTACGCTCCGCCATAATTTGGTCAAGCGTTTGACCCTCGCCGAGGGCCTTGCCCAGCGACATATTACGGGATTGTGTGCTGGAACAGGTTAATATTAACTTAATGTTAACTCAAAGTTAATTAAATTAACTTTCTATTAATATTAAAGATCAAGGTAGTA
>JBNKGK010000236.1:0-5805 GCA_050289785.1 Kordiimonas sp. | reverse complement strand
AAAACCCTAAGGCTTTTCTTTTTTCTACAGCGATCAACACAGGCCTCACAGCAGTAGATAAAATTGGTCGGACACGTCGTTTTATCTCAGCAGAGATGAATAGAGTTGGTTATGACGTGGAAGAAATCAGCCCCGAAAGAGTCTATGACGTAAGGCAAAAATTGAAAGTGCTGAAAGAGGCTATTATGGGACTCCCTGCGAGACAACGGGATATCTTGCTGAGAAGCAGGCTAAAGGGGGAGACATATGCCGATATCGAGCGGGCAGAGGGCTGGAGCCAGCCTACTATTTCGCGTGAATTAAAGGCTGCGCTTGCTGTTTTGGATGCAGCTTTAATGCCGCAGCAGGCGGAAAGTGATGCAGAGGCTTCTCCGGGAGAACAATCATGACGGGCAGGGGGCACAGAAAGATGAACGCTGCAGAGCTGACGCCCCATATGGAGGTGGCTCATGACTGGCTTACGCATCTTTATTCCGGTCAGGCAGATGAAGCAGACCATCAGCGGTTTTCGGCTTGGCTGGATGAAGACGAGGCTCATGCGGCAGCTTTCGCCCGTACGAATGAATTATGGGAACAAATCCCTCTGGCTGAGAATATAGAGGAAGCGCTAGACCATAATGACGCGGGCACCATTCCTTTACCTGTTCGGGAGCCCAAAGCACCAATACTCCGGTCTCGGTGGCAATGGGTGGCAGCTATTGCAGCTTGTCTGCTGCTTTGTGTAGGCACATATCATGTGCTGCAAAATCCTACTCCCGAACCGCAGAGATATTACACGGCTATGGGGGAGCGCAAGACAGTGCAGCTTGCTGATGGCAGTTCAGTGACCCTTGAGGCTGAATCAGCTATTGTTGTTAACCTCACTGCTGACAGACGAGAAATAGACCTGGCCTTGGGCGGCGCTTATTTTGATGTGGTAATGGATGGCACGCGCCCCTTTAGTGTGAAGGCAGATCATGCCGATATCCGGGTGTTGGGAACAGCCTTTGATGTTCGCAGAAATGCCACTGATATGCGCATTGCCGTTGCCGAGGGAGTGATTGCAGTTTCGAACAGCCGTGGTCCTGAAACCAGCAAGCAGCTACAGGCAGGCCATCAGTTGATCATTGGCTCTGATGGTGAGCTCAGTGAGGTAAGTCAGTTCGACCCCGCAACGGCTTTCTCTTGGCTGGAGGGGCGTCTTGTCTATGATAATGTCGCCCTAAGGGATGTGTTGGTTGAGGTCAATCGTTACAGAGACAAAAAAATCATTTTGGCGAATGAGGCCTTGGGCGATATCAGGGTCACTACATCCTTTCCGTCAGATCAAAGTGATAAAATGTTGGCTGGTCTGCTCGCTAGTAAACCGCTTTACGCCAGCGAAGGTGCGGGCAGGATAACGTTACTGCCGAAGAGATAAGATACTGCGATTATGTCCATTTTCTGCGCTTTAAACCAAGAAAAATGCGTTTTTTCCGGATTTAATGAAAGAAAGCTAAGGGTGATTAGTCTCCTTTATAGAACCTGATTTGATGCGAGAGCTCGTGTCCCTGGGGAGGCTTCACGTCGGGTTTCATGATAAAGGGAGGAAAATCATGAAACATGGTCAAAAAGGTTTGCGAGCCAGGCTCGTGAGTACGGCTTCTTTATTTATTCTGCTTGCTGGCACAGCTAGAGTGACAGCCGAACAGGCTTCTTATAATTTGAATATAGAGGCAAAACCTCTGGGCTCTGCCATTAATCAGTTATCCAAAGAAACTGATCTGGTCATCTTTGTGGCGGCTGAGCTGGTGGAGGGATTGAACTCTCCGGCTGTCAGTGGGGCTTTAACGATAGAAAAGGCTCTGTCTCAAATGCTGGCGGAGACTAACCTTTACAGTGAGCAGACCGGTGATGGCATCTATGTCATTAAAGAACGTGAAACCCCAAAAGCAACATCTGCTTTAAAGGAAAAAGCTGCTTTTGTGATGGAAGAGATTGTGGTGACAGCCACCAAGAGAGAGCAAAAGCTGCTGGATGTGCCCGCTTCAATTGTAGCTTACGGGTCGGACCGGCTTAAGGACAGCGGTGTAAAAGATATTCGGGATGTGCAGTTTCTGGCCGCAGGCTTGCAGATAGGGAATGACCAAACAGGAGATGCCGCAATTACAATGCGCGGGATTTCCAGCCCGACCCGTGTTACACTGCTTGGCCTGGAAGGCACAACGGCCATGCACAAGGATGGTGTTTATCTTTGGCAGCGGGGTGAACACAGGAACGCATTTTTTGATGTAGAGCGGATCGAAGTGTTAAGAGGCCCTCAGGGGACTCTGTATGGTAAAAATGCAACCAGCGGTGCGATTAATGTTATCACAAAAAATCCAACAGAAGAGTTTGATTTTGGTGCCAAGGTAACGGCGGGAAACTATGGCCTTATAGAAGCCGAAGGTTTTGCCAGTGGGCCGCTGGCTGATGGCCTTTTAGGGCGTATCGCCTTTCAGTCTTCCCATCTTGGAGGCTATGGCACCAATCTGTATCGCAATAACAAAGTGGCGGGAAACGATAGCACGGCTCTCCGTGCCAAACTACTCTATGACACAGGGGGGGCGTTCAGTATGAACCTGGTTGTGGATTATGCTGAAGGTTCAGCCTCTGTTGTTCAGGAAGCAAAAAGGCTGGATCCAGATGTCCCTCTGGTGCCTGAGACTTTGGGGTATGATGTTGGGTCTGGTTTTGACGTGAATTGGGATAATTCGCCCATTCAAAACCGTAGCGCTTGGGGGGCCTCCCTAAGAGCTGAGTGGGATTTGGGTTTTGCCACCTTATCTTCTTTGTCCGGCTATCGGGATTATGCCTTGGATTCCACATTTGATGTGGATAACTCACCCCTCTTTCGTTTGCACATGCGTTATTTCAACACGGATGCTTATCAGTTTTCAGAGGAGTTGAACCTGGCCTCATCAGGTGATGGCGACTTTCAGTGGATTGTGGGGGCGTTCTATTTCCATGGCCAAATGGTAAATGACGCAAAGCTGGACATTCCGCCTATTGTTCAGAACTTTTATGATGAAACCCAGAAGACAGACAGTTACGCCGTTTTTGGTGAAGCCAGCTATCGTTTTGGTCGTGCAACATTAACCCTCGGTGGTCGCTATGGGTATGAAAAAAAGCATACGGATGACTATCGGACAGACCCTCCTGTACCCCTGGAAGATAGTTGGGGGTCTTTTACACCAAAAATAGCGATTAATTACGCCGTAACAGAAAGAGTTTCTGCTTATGCAACAGTTGGCAAAGGCACAAAGTCTGGTGGCTTTCTTACGGGCACTCCTTATGACGAGGAAACAGTGACCAACTATGAAGCTGGGGTGAAAGCATCCCTTTGGGATAGGCGCCTACAAACGAACCTCGCCGTTTTCACTATGGATTATAAAAACCTGCAGGCAGAAGTAAGACGGGAAGTTCAGCCTAATATCTTCCAGAATTTTCTTGCCAATGCAGCAAGTGCCACTATCAGTGGGGTTGAACTGGACTTCATGGTCAGGCCCACAGACCACCTGAGTATTGATGGCAATATCTCCTATCTTGATGCCACTTATGACGTGTTCAAGGATTTCTATAATGCCATTGATCGTAGCGTCCTTAATGTTTCCGGGAATGTGCTACCCGGCACACCCAAATGGGCCTCAAACATTGGCGTGAGCTATAGCTTTGACCTTTCAAGCTGGCTTGCCACTGCAAGAGTGGAGCACAGCTATCAAAGTTTTGTCCATTTTTCACCAGCCAATGATGTCCGAATTGGGCAGCCTGGCAATCACCGTGTGAATGCACGCATCACCTTTGATCAGGTTGAAGGGGACTGGCAGGTCTCTGCTTATGTGAAAAACCTGGGCAATGAATTGGTGAGAGGGAACTCCTATGGCGGGCTCTCAGGCATCGTTGGGTTTCGAAGTTTGTCCACCTATCTGCCGCCGCGCACCTACGGCGTGAGTGTCGGATACAGGTTCTAAACGAGCAGCATAAAGCTGCGGGTACGCGCGAAGGCCGCGCGTACCCATTGTTGTGTCAAGGGAAAGCCGGGGAAGGCAGCAGGGGAGTGATGGATGGCGGATACCAAGGTAATGAGTAAAAAAGACCAAGGGCCACTTAGTGGTGTTGAGCAAAAGAGGACAGAGGGATCGGACGCCCCTGCTAGGGATGGACTGTATGCCAGATATGTCCTGATTGTTTTGTGTTTGGTCTATGTGTTGAATTTTCTTGATCGGCAAATTTTGGCGATCCTGGCTGAGGATATCAAAGCTGATCTGGGTATTTCTGATGCCAATTTAGGCTTTCTGTTTGGCACAGCGTTCGCAGTTTTTTATGCGACTTTTGGTATCACCTTTGGCCGTCTCGCCGATGTGTGGAACCGTAAGCGTCTGATTTCTCTGGGGCTTGGTTTCTGGAGCTTGATGACAGCTCTGTCCGCAACAGCACGGGGTTTCTTCTCTCTGGCAACTTTTCGCTTTGGGGTGGGTATTGGCGAAGCGAGCGCTACGCCTGCTGCCTTTTCCATGCTGTATGATTACTTCTCACCCAAGGTGCGGACAACAGTAGTGGCCGTTTATGGATGCGGCCTGTTTGTCGGCAGTGGACTGGGCATATTGGTTGGCGGTTTTGCTCTGGATGGCTGGAACAATGCCTGGCCAGACCCGGCTCTGGCCCCCTTTGGAATGAAAGGTTGGCAGGCGACTTTTCTGATTGTCGGTCTGCCCGGGGTTATAATGGCACTGTGGGTTTCCACCCTGAAAGAGCCTGTACGTGGCCAGGGGGATGGTATTGTTAGCAAGGAAGTACATCCTCACCCGTTCAGGGAAGCCCTTAAGGTGCTTATGAGCATGCTACCGCTCACCAACTTCTGGATCTTCCTGAAAGATGGGGGGGGGCGTAAAACCATTATCACCAATGTTATTGCTGCTTTGGTTATTCTTGTCGTGGTCAGGGGCCTGACATTGTTGACTGGGGATGTCATGCAGTGGGGTGCTGTGGGTTTTGGTGCCTATGCCGTTTTCTCCTGGGCGCAAGCTCTTGCTGTGCGCGACCCCGTTATTTTTGGCTTGATTTTCAAAAGCAAGGCTATGATCTACATGGTGATCGGAGGTGGAGCCATTGCTTTTAAAACCTCTATGGGTTTCTGGGCAGTCCCTTTCTTTCAGCGTTATTATAATGTTAGCCCGTCAGAACTGGGGGCTGTACTCGGCATCGGGTTTATCATTGCTGGTGTTGTCGGTGTTGTGCTGGGCGGAGTGCTGGCCGATAAGCTCAGGGCTTACACGTCCAAAGGCAAGCTTTACGTAGCCCTAGGCAGTGTCATCGTGGCCATTCTTTGCGCCGTCGTACTTCTGTCTGTCCATGATTTGACCACCGCCTATGTGGCTGTCTTTGTTGTGTATATGACAGGTGCCATGGCTTATGGGCCCGGCAATTCAACAGTGAATGATCTGATCATCCCTCGTGGTCGAGCGGTAGCAACAGCCTTTTATGCCATGGCGGCCACGCTCCTTGGAGTGGCGCTTGGGCCTTATGTGATTGGCCATATCAGTGATTTGATTGCTGTCACGGGTGTGGATGACGGTGAAGCCCTGAGGCAGGCCATGCTTTGGGGGCTTTTGATGCCCCTTGGCTGTGGCTTTTTCATCTTTTTGGCGATCCGCAACATTGAAGGAGCGGAAGCCACCCTTCTCGATCGGGCACGTGCCCTCGGTGAAGATATTTAACAGCATGATTTCCAAATAATGCAAAAAAGCAGGAGCTTATAATGAGTGACGTAAAAGAGTATCAAGGCCCGCTCGCGGGTGTGAATGTGGT
>JBNKGK010000235.1:0-5836 GCA_050289785.1 Kordiimonas sp. | reverse complement strand
GGATAGAGATGGCAGAGAAGTGATGACCGTTGAGCTGGCGGACGTTTCCGCCTTGCCGGAAGGCTGGCAGTGGCCAGAACCTGTACTCTTGACTGCAGCCGATGGCAAGACAGTGATTGACGGCGTGATCTTCCGCCCCTGTGACTTTGATCCGAATAAATCTTACCCGATCATTGATTGTAGCTTTGGTAAGTTTACACCACCTGCAGGGTCTTTCACTAATAGTGCTGGGGCCGGGTATTTATACCAGCGGCCAGCTTCTTTGGCTCAGCTTGGATTTATCACTGTTGTGATAGGTCAGCGTGGTGTTGGTCGTAAAGGGGAACGTGAGGTTGCCTTCAGTTCCCAAAAAGAATATTGGAATTGTATCAGCCCCAATCAGGTTGATTGTGTTGAAGGGATTAAACAGCTTGCTGAGCGTTATTCCTATATGGATATCACCCGGGTTGGTATTGGTGGTAGGGCAAGTACTCATTCACCCGTTGGCGGTATGCTAAGGTTCCCGGATTTTTACAAGGTTGGGGTCTCCTGTAACGCTTATATGGATCATCGTGTGGCCGCTCAGTTTTATTCCGATACTCCTTCATTGCCTGAGGGGGGGCTCGAGAGCCATCCTTTTCATGATTTGGCGAAAGACCTGAAGGGCAAGCTTCTTTTAATGCATGGCATGATGAACCCCTGTACTCCAGTTGCAGCGACCTTTGGTTTTGTGGAGGCTCTGAGAAAAGCAGGAAAATGCTTTGATATGCTCCTGTTGCCAAACGAGGGCCATGCTGATGGGGGCTATTTCAATCATTATCGATGGAATTATTTTGTGGAACATCTGCTCAGTCAAACACCACCAGAAGAGTTTAAATTGTGACATTATTTATTGCAGCAACCCTTATGCCGGAACTTTATGGGCTGAGGGATATCTACGTTGCTCATTATGCAGAGGAGGGTATTGTACTGGGGTTGTAGGAACTTGTGGGGCTCTTGATGTAAATTGATTCACACGAAGAGTCTCGCGAGTTAGTGCACCTTACAGATATTGACAGTGTACGGCGAAGCGCTATAGCCTGTCCTATTCGGGACAAAATGAAGGTTTATTGATCCATGCTGCCCAAGACCACACCCTGGTACGTCATTCTGGTATTTTTTCTCGCAGCTAGCTTGTCTCAGGTCGTCCTGATCACGATGTACCTACCGGAATTCCTCAACTTCTCGGGCGGTCAGAACAATCCAGACCAGCTTTTCGGCTATGACGCTCACCATCTGACCGAACTCTATGCGAAGCTGGGGCAAGAGGGGATGGCGCTCTACCAGAAAATGCTGGCATGGGATTTTGCGTTCCTGTCCTTGACCTTTGCCTGGATTTTTCTTTTGTTCCGCAATTACTTCGGGCAGACGTCTTTTAGCTTTTTGCTGATTATCCCGGTTCTGGTTGTTGGTGCCGACGTCAGCGAGAATGTGCTGCAGCTTTTACTAATGGGGCAGTTCCCCGATCTTTCGGCCCCCTTGGTGGCCACTGCCTCGCTTGCCACCATGACAAAGCTGTCGCTGACCCCGATAGCCTTGATCCTCCTTCTGGTTATTCTCTGCCTGTTCATCAGGGACCGAGTCTCCAAGAGACCACGCATGGCGGACTAGCTGTTCTGAACCGCCCTGCGAACTGGCGGTGCGCTTCACGGATACGCAGGGAAAGATCGAGCAATGGAGATGAACTGTCTCAAATGTTCTAACGACGGATACCATCAATCAATGGTCCTGAATACTATCCGGTATCAAAGGGGAAGGGGTTACTGACATCATCAGTGCAACTATTTGTGCAGGCTTGATAAATAACAACTCTTGATTTTACATAGTGGCATAAATTTGGTTGGTTGACGTAAGTATATTTTGCCAATTCACCTTGGCTGTCACTGAGATGGTTATTGGCCAGTGATTGCCCGCTCCGTTGTTTTCTTGTAAGATCGGTCTAAATATTGGGCGGGGCAATACTGCAAGAAAGGGTGAGGATGGCACGAACAGTAAAGCCAACAGTGTTATCTACTCACGTTCGTTTGGCGCTTGACCGTATCATAAAAGAGAATGATGGCCATCTTCGTGGTTTTTTACGGCAGCGTCTGTCAGATGAGGCAGAACGAGAGGATGTAGCACAGGAGATATTCCTTAAACTTGCGCGCTATGATGCGATTGCGGAAGTCCGTAACCCGAAATCTTTTTTGTTTCGGATGGCAGAGAATATTATACGGGACCGTGCTCGTGCCCGTCTTTCCCGCAAAACGGACAAGCACCAGACTATTGAAGAGCAGATACTGGCAGATCCGCAGCCTAGCCAGGAACGGGCCTTAATGCACAAGCAGAAGCTTGGCATATTGCAGCAGGCTATTTTGGAGCTTGATCTGCCGGTTCGCCGCGCTTTCCTGTTAAGCCGTTATGAGGGGTTGAAATATAGGGAAATTGCAGATCGTATGGGGCTCTCTATCAAAACTATAGAGGGTTATATTTCTGTTGCTCTTGAGCACTTTCGCCAAGCCGTCCAGAGGCAGGAGACAGGGGAAATGGCAGTTCATACGTCTTTAAAAGAGGAGGATGAGCAATGACCTCTTCAACACAAAGCAAGGTTCATGATGTTCAGGGTCAGGCTAATGCCTGGTTCTCCCGGTTGAATTCAGGTGAGGTGAGCAGCGCTGAACAGGCGGCTTATGCCAAATGGAGATTAGCCGATCCTGCCCATGCTCAGGCTTATGATGAACTGAGTGATCTCTGGGGGCTGTCTGGTAGTTTTGAAGATGAGTCAGGCCTTCAGGATGCCTTGGCGGATGCGCGTAATTTCCACCTTGAGGAAGCGCCTGTACAGCAACTTTCATCAAGGTTTAAGTGGTTTGGGGCTGTTGCTGCGGTTTTGCTTTTAACGGTAGCAGGTCTGCAAGTTTCGCCTTGGTTCTCACCTTCACAGGAAGCAGCATCTCAGGAAATAAGCACAGCTTTTGGGGAGCAGCGCACAGTTGCTTTGTCCGACGGATCGCTGATTACCCTCAATACAGATACACAGGTTTTGACCCGCTATACAGGTGACAGGCGGCGTATATCACTTCTTCAGGGACAGGCTCTTTTCGAGGTAGCTGATGACCCCCTGCGCCCTTTTGTTGTTGAGGCTGGCAAGGGAGTTGTGACGGTGCTGGGCACCACATTTGATGTTATTCATATGGATGGGAATACCAAGGTAACAGTTTTGAGCGGTGGCGTGGAGGTTGCCGCCTCTGGTAAAGATGGAAGACTGGCGCGTGAAAAGCTGAGCCAGGGCGAGCAGGTTTTATATGGAACCAATGTTGTGCTCACGTCCCCTGCAAAGGTGGACCTGACAGTGGCAACAAGCTGGAAAGACGGCAGGCTGATTTTTGAAGGTACTCCCCTTGATCAGGCATTGGATGAAGTGAATAGATATGCCTCTCGTAAGATAGTGCTGCAGGAGGCCTCATTGAATCAACTCAAGTTCACCGGTGTGTTTAACATTGGTGATACAGAAGGTGTGGTTACTGCTATGACGATGATCCTGCCGCTTGAAGCCATCGAACAAAAAAAAGCAATTGTGTTAAAAAAAAGGGAACCCTGATAGACCTATGATATTTAAGGTTTTTTTGAGGTTCGTGTGGGATAAAGAGAAATAAAGTTCAATTTTCTGACAGGGTGTTTTGTGTGTGTTCCGTCATTCATGTGAGGTCGTTGATAAGGCCTTGTGGGGAATTACACAAAAAGGGAGGACCGAATGACTCGTCCACACCATGTTTCAACTATGTTTTTAAAACCATCGTCTTTGATTTTTGCCGGGGCTTTACGGGCTTCAGCAAGTCTGACAGCTCTATCTGTGTGTTTGGCCGGATCATTTACGGCACAAGTGGCAGCGGCAGAGGTGACACAATTTAATATCCCAGCGCAAAGCATGGCGAAAGCATTGCAGGCTTTTGGTATTCAAAGTGGTTTGCAGATCGCTGTTAGCCAGGAAGTCGTAGAAGGCCTTCAGGCCCCAAGGGTAAATGGAAACTATGCACCGGACGCGGCGCTTGGCCAGTTACTGAGTGGTTCGGGACTTGGCTTCGAATATGGTAACGCTAACACAATTGTTGTGACCAAGCAGAAAGATGGTAGCTCATCTGACGCTGCAGATAGTGGTGACGATGTATCTTTCGTGCTGGAGGAAATTATCGTAACAGCCACCCGCCGCCAGGCCAGCATGCAGGATATACCAATGTCCATTAATGCCTTCAGTGATCGTCGGTTAAAGGAAAGTGGTGTAAATACTGTTGAGGATATGCAGTTTCTGGCAGCGGGTCTGCAGTTTCAGACTGCTGGTGGATTAGCCAAAGTATGGTTGCGGGGGATTGGCTCTGACAATTTCGCCCTTGGCACAGAGTCTGGTGTCGCGATGCACCGGGACGGTGTATATATTGTACAGCGCCCCGAAATTGGCATGGGTTTCTTTGATGTTGACCGCATTGAGGTGTTAAGAGGCCCTCAGGGCACTTTATATGGAAGAAATGCCACAGGTGGTGCGATCAATATTATCTCAAAAACACCTACAGAGGAATTTGAGGCCGGGGGCAGTGTGACTGTTGGTAATTACGGTCTGATTGAAACAGAAGCTTATGCCAGCGGGCCGCTGGCTGGTGATAAATTGCAAGGGAGGATCGCCTTTAAAACGCGAAATCATGATGGTTATACATTGAATATTTTTAATGGAGATCGTTATGAGGATGCTGGCTTTGCTGGTGTGCGTGGCATGCTGCAATATCAGCCAACAACAGACTTGGTGATTGATTTGACAGCTGATTATGTAATGGATGATGGTCGGGTACCCAGCATCTTGTCAAGATTACGCTCGGGTGTGCCGTTGGCGATGGAAGAGGCCGGTTTTGAGTTGCCGGAAGGGAGAAAAGTAAATCAGAACGAAGGGCAAATTAATGACAGGGAGGCCTGGGGGCTGAGTGCCAAAGCGCAATGGGATATGGGGGCTGTATCTCTATCCTCCTTGACATCACACCGACGGTTTAATTGGCTCAATTCTATAGACATTGATGGTGGGGCCACACGTGTTCTCTTTACCGATCAGGAGCGACGGGAGACGACACAATTCTCTCAGGAACTAACTTTAGCCTCGAATATTGACAGTGCTCTGGAATGGGTTCTGGGAGGCTATTATTTTCATGGGCAGGAGTCACAGCTAGGTGATATTTTTATCCCGAGTGGGGTTCCTGTTACTTTTGAAACGGAGAGTTATAAAACCGATGCTTATGCTGTTTTTGGTGAGGTAAGCTACTCACTTCTTGATCGTTTGACATTGACCATTGGCGCGCGCTATTCCTATGAAGAGAAATTCATCAATGGCAGTATTAAGATACCGGCTTTTGGTGTCGATACGCCCCATGAACTTGGCGTTGATCATTGGGGAAGTTTTACACCGAAGGCTGCCCTTAGCTATGCTTTAAATGATGATGTAACAGCCTATGTGACAGTTGGTAAAGGGTTTAAGGCTGGTGGTTATAACGGCGTTGACGGGAACCCATTAGGGGCTTTTGATCCAGAAGAAGTTGTTAACTATGAACTGGGTGTTAAAGCTGCATTTCTGGAAGATCGTGTGCGCACCAATCTTGCCCTGTTCTATATGGATTACACTAATCTGCAGGCACGTGTTTTCCGCCCTAATCCTCTGACAGGTGGTAATGCGCGGGTGGTGGATAATGTCGGTTCTTCCACCATTCAGGGTGTTGAACTTGAAGTGCAGGCACGTCCAACTGCTAATTTATCCTTTGATGCCAATGGGTCATATCTGGATGCAACATATGAAGACTGGCCA
>JBNKGK010000234.1:0-5843 GCA_050289785.1 Kordiimonas sp. | reverse complement strand
GGTGACCCTTCCGGCAAGGATGAATCCCGCCAGTTGCTTACTGATGATATTATTGCCGCCAATATGACCACTATCCGCTCTATTTTTGATCAGTTCCTGACATTCGGTGAAGGAGCAAGCGAGGCTGCACTGGTGAATAACGGTGAGTGGCTCGATAAACTGGAATATATTTCTTTTCTTCGTGATGTAGGCCGTCACTTCACTATCAACCGGATGCTGACATTTGATAGTGTAAAACTGCGCCTCGACCGCGAACAGCCACTGACCTTCCTGGAGTTTAACTATATGATTCTTCAGGCTTATGACTTTATGGAACTGGCACGGCGTTATGATTGTGCCATGCAGTTTGGCGGCTCAGACCAGTGGGGTAACATCATTAACGGGATTGAGCTGTCTCGTCGTGTGGATGGCAAAAGCCTGTTTGGCCTGACCTCCCCTCTAATTACCACCTCAGACGGTAAGAAAATGGGCAAAACGGCAGATGGAGCCATATGGCTGAATGAATCCAGCCTGTCTTCCTATGATTACTGGCAGTTCTGGCGCAACACACAGGATGCAGATGTTGGCCGTTTCCTCCGCCTCTTTACAGAGCTGCCTCTGGATGAAGTTACGCGCCTTGAAAATCTCGAGGGTGCAGAAATTAACGATGCAAAGGTTATTCTCGCGAATGCTGCCACCGCGCTGTGTCGCGGTGAAGAAGCAGCAGTGAAAGCGGAAGCCACAGCCAAAGAAACCTTCATCAAAGGCGGCGCAGGCGCAGACCTGCCAACGGTTACCATTGCACATGACCAGTTGGCAGCGGGCATGAATATCGTTGATCTGTTTGTTGAAGCCGGGCTTGGGGCATCCAAAGGCGAAGTTCGCCGCCTGATCAAACAGGGCGGAGCCAAGCTGAATGATGTTAAGGTAGAAAGCGATGAACAAACAGTAGGAAGCGATACCCTGCAAGACGGTCAAATGAAACTATCGGCAGGCAAAAAACGGCACGCTCTGGTAAAAGCCGACTAAACCTATTGAACAGTATCAAGAGGCTGTACAGTAGCCTCTTTTTCAGCCTCAGCAGGTGGCTTCTGTGGCTGAACAGGCACATCAGCCACTTTACCTTTACTACCTTCAAAAAACAGCCTCAGAAAACCCGGTGCCAGGGTGGAAAGTGGGTTAACTGAAACATCCGGCTTTTCCATCGCCCCTTTGATCCGGTAGGAAATACCAAACACACCTTTGCCCTTACCACCTGTCAGGATATTCCCGACTAATGGAATTTTGCCAATAAGAGAGTTTAGGCCGTAGGCGGGAACAATCACACCATTCATATTCACCCGGTCAGTTGCGGCTTCCAGTTGGCCCTCCATGGTCATCCCTAAGGTCGGGCCATGTGCCCGCATATTGTTGATGTCCAACAAGCCTGCATTGTAATCAAATGGCATACGGATTTCATCGAGCTGAACAGCCCCATCTTCCAAATATTTATCCAGTCCACTTACTACCCCCTCAGAAACTTGTGGATTGAGTGCTGATTTAGCAACCAAATTTGCATCATCAACTTTAAGCTTTGCCTTTAAAGACAAAGCACTTCCCCAACCCTCTGTCGTCCCCTTCAACCGGGCCTTGCCTCCTTTTAGATGCGCGAATAACCCCATACCCCGAAGCAACGCCCCTGCAGAGTCACTCTCAACTCTTATCTCCTGTGCATAGCTTTTAGTAGAATTGCCTTTTTCAGACTTAAGGGGTTCAACCTCAACAATGAGTTTTGAACTCTCTTCAACAGGGCCAGGAATGCTCGCCGTCAGGAATACTGTCTTTGGCTCCCCATCGTCAAAGTCAGTTTTCAATATGGCCCGCTCAAGCCTTTCACCATTAGCCAGCAATAAGCTATCCGCCTTCAAGTCCAAACTGAAAGCAGAACTATCAGCATTCTCAAGAGCTATATTTCCCTGGACACTATTTTTGTCCGCATCCATGAAAAAGGGACTGGCATCAAAGACATCTGCAGATATAACAGCCTGCAGCTTGGCTCCAGCTTCCTGATGGAGCGAGCCTTTTAACACATTTTTGCCCAGCTTTTTCAGGTCAAACTCACCGTTGAAGTTACCACTCCCACTGGGCCCCCAATGAAAACTCGCATCCACATCGATATTTTCACCCCTGGCCGAAAAGGGGGCCAAATGAATACCTTGATCATCAAAGTCCAGTTTGCCTGTCACCATAGCCGGCACCCCGATGGGCTTGTGCCAGCCAAGTTGTGGCACCATAAGATGAGCGCTGCTGCCATCCGCAGAAAAATATCCTGTATGCAATTTCAGGCCCCGGCCAAGGAAAATAGCCTCCCCTGCGGCTTTGCCATGTATAAACTCTGATATATCCACACTCAGAGCCTTCAGGTCTTCCTCATCAATATTTCCGGCTAGCACCACCTGACTTGTATCTGCATTTTCTGACTCCCGCCCAGCGGCAAAATCCTCGCGCCAGTTCATATCAAGGCTGACACCATTCAACTGACCTGTCCCTGCGACGGTGAGTAAATCTGGTGTGACGGTAAGATCAAGATCTCCGCCTCTTATCCCTTCACCGCCAAGAAGCTGGTCCACCTTCGCCTCGGTAATATGTGCCTTTGCGTTATACTTAATCAGCTCTTTTGGGGCATTTTTAATCAGCGGCACAGTAACAAACGCCTCTACATCGGCGATGCCATCAAGCCTTGTCGGATCAAATTTGGCTTTTTGGGGCACCTGAAGTGGCGGATAACTAATCAAATCCAGCACTGTCGGCACAGAGCCCCTGGCCCGCAAATCAAAGAGGCCGACCGCTCCATTCTTAATATGAATATCCTTCATATAAGCCGTCGAACCTTTTACCGGCATCCCCATAACGGTACCCGCGCTTAACTCTACCTGAAAGACCTGACGTGTGAGAGAAGCTTTCCCCACGCCCCCCAAAATCGGCGGCATTGTTTTCAGGTACAGTGTATCAACATCCTTCACGCCAAATGTCAGTTCGAAAACACTGTCATTTTCAAAAGCCCCGGTGCCATCTGGCCGGTAATCCACCAGAAAACGTACATCTGTCGCCAGGCCTTTTTTCATATGCTCTGTTACCCACCTACGCGCGCCACGTGGCTCGCCGTTAGGGTATCTTTTAACTGGCCAATATTTCAGGACTTCTGGAATGGTAACTTCGTCAGTATTCAGCTCAAGTTTAATGCCGGGGCGGTTATTGCCCTCTTCCCAATAAATAAGCCCAGCACCTGTGATGAGCCGTTTAGCTGTTTTGGCTTCGAGTTGCTTGACCACCATCATCTGTTCGGCAACATCATAGCGCCCAGACATTGTCACGAAGCTTATTTCACCGCCCTCAGGAAAACTATCTGGATGTTGCAACATGCCCTCGTCAGCAGACAAAGTGAACTCCGTTGACCGCAAGCCAACATTGGTCGCAAGGTCCAGCTTCAGGTCTAGACTAACAGGAAATTGCAGGGCCTCCACAATCTGAGGCAACTTGAATTCCTTCGCCACGATAGAGGGCATCAAATCACTGAAAGTAAGGGTAGCAGACATTTCTCCAACGTCAGGCTCGGCTTCCGCCTCCACCTTAACCTTAGTAATCATGCTGGAAAGCCGAATATCGGCCAGAGCATTGACAAGCAACTCATCCTCATCACGAACAAGGGTAAATACAGGCAAGCTCAGATGGCTATTGGAGAGATTTTCCCCCCGATATAATTCGATCGAGGCATTTTGAAGAGAAACTCGATCAAGTGCTGGGGCTGACCTTATCAGACGCGCACCAAAACGGCTAAATGCTTCGGTTAGTGGCCGCAGAACCTGTGCTCGGGGCAGCCCGTTTTCATCAAACAGATCATCCAGCATGCCTTTTTCCTGAGCATCGCTGAAGCCAGCCAAATCCGTGATGACTACATTCATCTGGTTTAGCTCAGCCGATGAAAAACTAAGCCCACCAAAAACTGATGTGAAAGACACACCCAGAGACATATCTGGCACCGATGCTCTCAAGCGGTCTTTTCTGTCTATAAGCTGAAGGTTCTTAATGGAAACCCAGGGACGAACAGAAAGCCAATCCCAGCCAACAATGGCATCCTCGAAGTCCACATCCCAACCGGGCAAAATCTGGGATGCTTGATCCTGAATAATGGTTTTAGTGAAGCTGATATCAACCGGGGAATATAGAAGACGGGCGAAAAGAAGACAGATAACAAGCACAAGAGCACTCGCTGTCCAGCCACATATCCCTATTATTCTGCCTGACCAGCGTCTCACAAACGGCCATTCCTATTTCAAGAAGGTACTTGATTTAAGACCACAACTGTGGACACTCCCCTATCAAATCCCTAACTCATAAACGTTATAAATTGGTTATAGAGCATGCCAGAGAGAAACAGTCCATATCCGAGAGCATACAATAAACAAAAAGCTGACGAAATTTGGGCAACTCTTCAAAAAACAGCAACAGAAGCCGGTATAAAAACTCCTGAAAAGGCTCTGATTGACGCCCTGGCTGGCAACAGCCACTTCCTCGCTGCGATTATGAACCGCAGGCCAGAGGAAAGCATTCGCTTGCTATCCGGTGACCCTGAGGAAGAATTAGCTGGCTTGCTCAATAATTTGAACCATGTGCGGCCTGATGGCGAAAAAACGGCGGATTTGATGGCTTTTTTAAGGGAAGAAAAAGCCAAACTGGCTCTTCTCACTGCCGCTGCAGACATATCAGGCACATGGCCACTGGCTGAAGTGACCAAAGCACTTAGCCTCTTTGCTGATTCTGCCGTAAAAATTGCACTGGCCCACCTTCTGCATGACCGGATGACAAAAGGAGAACTGGCTTGGCCAGATGACAAGCCAGAGCCTGTTTCACCGGGTTTATGCAGGAATTGCGGTTATTTTGTGCTGGGTATGGGCAAGCTGGGCGCCTACGAGCTTAACTATTCCTCAGATATTGATCTGATCATTCTCTATGACCCAGAGCGGGTACACTATACCGGCAAAAAAGAAGTGCGGGAATGCCTGATCAAACTCACACAAGAGCTGGTGCAGATTTTAGATCGTCGTACCATGCATGGTTATGTGTTCCGTACTGACTTGCGGTTGAGGCCAGACCCAAGCGCCACACCTGTTGCCATCTCCACAGAGGCGGCAGCCCATTATTATCATTCCATGGCGCTGAACTGGGAAAGAGCTGCCATGATCAAGGCCCGTGCAGTTGCAGGTGATATGATAGCAGCTCAAGAATACCTGAACAGCATGAGCCCATGGGTCTGGCGCCGTAATATGGATTTTACCGCCATCATGGATATTGCTTCCATTAAAAACCAGATTAACCGACATTATAGAACTGAAGGCGTTGAATTTAGTGGCTATGATGTAAAGCTGGGAGAAGGTGGAATCAGGGAAATCGAGTTTTATGCACAGGTAAACCAGCTACTCTATGCAGGCCGCCACCCCAGGTTACGTATCAGCAGCACACAACATGCCCTCATGAGACTTGCTGAAGAACATATCATCCCCCAGGGTATTCAACAGGACCTGAACGAAAGCTATGTCTTTCTGAGAACACTGGAACACCGAATCCAGATGATGGCGGATGAGCAAACGCATGCCATTCCCAAACATGAAAAAGATCGTGAATGCCTGGCAACTTTCATGGGATATGAGAATGCAGAGATTTTACAGCAAAATCTGTTGATACATACAAAAAGAGTCAGTCAATATTATGATGAGTTGATGCCAGAGAAGGAAGAGAGCAGCCTCTCTGGCTATGGCACCGCGGAACTGCCCACCACTCTGAAAAAACTGGGTTTTGATGACATTGACAACTCTGTGAACCTCATC
>JBNKGK010000233.1:0-5858 GCA_050289785.1 Kordiimonas sp. | reverse complement strand
CCCAACCTGTTCGGCAATTTCAATCTGCCGCTTGGCAATCAATGGCCGGGCGATAGATGTGCCGAGCAGATAAACACCTTCATAAACCGCATTGGCGCGGAACATGGGGAAGACATAATCTTTGACAAAATCTTCCCGCAAATCCTCGATAAAGATTTCCTTGATGCCCAGCATCTCAGCTTTTCGTCGGGCTGGCTCTAATTCTTCACCCTGGCCCAGGTCTGCCGTGAAAGTAACCACTTCACAGTTATAGGTAACCTGCAGCCATTTCAGGATGATGGAGGTATCCAGACCACCAGAATAGGCAAGAACGACTTTTTTAACCGAGTCAGACATCGAGAAAAACTCCAAGAATAATCAACAGGCCATCACAGAGCCTTAGGTTCAAGCGCGCGAGTATAGGCAAAGCGCTCATTTGGTCAATCGCTTTGGCATTATGAATAGCGGGAATCAAGAAAAAAATAGCCCAAACCATCCAGCACGTCCCGTAAGCGCACATTCAGAGCAGACGTCACCTGCACAAGAACGGGCCATGTCATGGCACCTCTGCCCAGTTCCATAAGATCAAGCGTGCGAGATGAGAGGCCCGCTTCCCGCCCAAGCTCTCCAAGCGTCAGCCCCTGCTCAGACCAGAGTGATTGCAAACGCAAGCCAATGCTACGTTTGATACGCTTAACATCACTTATATCCTGCTGATTGGTCTGTTCCATACCCCCCATTGATGACCGCGAGCCGAAAGCACGCAATTGCACGTGTGGACCTATTCCCCCGAAAGGGTATTGTATATGGCCAAGTACCGCATAAATGGTAGGCATTACTTAACGCATTTCTGTTTTGCAATAACTCTTATAGTCGTTTGGCTAAACCACTTCTCCTCTCGTCATGCGACAGCTTGAACCACTACTGTCCGGCTAAAAACATATGATACTTATGCAAAGCTATAAGCTCTCTATGATTAAGGCTGACATTTGTGTGGGGAGACTGGGCTCTTACCGCTTTTCCTGTCGAAATTGCCTCCCCCTCGTCATTACCCGGCTCCGACCGGGTAATCCATCGGCATTTCCTCTGAACAACTGCTTGAAATAGCTCGCGTTCAATAGACTCGTCGATCAGGTCGGCGAGTGACGAATATAACATCAACCTAAAAGTCTTATGCTTATTGTGTACCGAACAAAAAAATGGCGGGCCCACAGAGGCGCCCGCCTTTTCAAGTTTCCCTGAACCGGTAATGGATTAAACCAGTCAGGGGGGATAAAAGGGGAATTCTTTAATCTTCCAGCGCCTTCAGTTCGCGCTCAAGGCGGAAGCGTTTGCTGGTCATGAACGCCTCTAACCCGACGGTGCGTTTTTCAAGGTCGCGAAAGCGGCGGCGAATTTCTGCTGCGGAATAATCAGGGGCTTTGCGGGTCTGCTTCCAGAATGTTTCTTCATCTTCGTCTTGGTATAAATCCTCTGGCTTGGGGTCCAGAATCATGGCAAGCGCGATGTAAGCAAAAAGAACCATCCAGCCACCTGTCACCAACGCCCCAATCACGGTCAGGAAACGTACGGCACCGACCCTCACACCAAAATAATCAGCGAAACCTGCGCACACGCCCAAAAATGCACCTTTGCTCGGCACCTTATAGAGGCGCGTCCGACTGCGGGCCCAACCGGCTTTTGAACAATGTGAGCGGGCATGACGGCGAGAGCGTTTATGCTTCCTCATGATATCTCTCCCTCCAATCCGGTATTTCATCATCCAGAATACGTTCCAGCGTTTCCAATCGTTCTTCCAGCTTTTCCGCGGCTGTGCGCAGATCAGCGAAGGAGGCTTCGTCTTCCGGTGAAATACCCTTCATTTCTTTCCATTTCGTTGTGTAATGCAGGGCCAGCCATATGGGTGCGACTACGACGATTAACAGGATGGCGATGGTTTGCATGATGTTGGCCCCTCTTGTTATTTTCTTTTAGCTATTTAGCTGACTTTTTAGCCGGTTTTGGCGCGGGCGATTTTTGTGATAGCTTTGCTTTCATCGCTGCCAGCTCCTGCTCGATGCCATCATCGGCTGCCAGTTCCGCGATTTCATCAGCCAGGCTTTTCTCCCTGCCCATTTCCAGGCTTTCCGCTTCGCCTTCCAGCCTGTCGATCCGGTTATCCACTTTATCAAAGCGGTCAAAAGCATCCTGAATGCGGCTGTCGTACAGGTTCTTGCGCAGGCGTACCTGGTTCACTGCCGAAGTATGCCGGGCCTGCATGGCTGCCTTTTTGGCCCGAGCTTCCCTAAGCTTGCTCTCAAGCTTGATCACATCATCTTCGATGCGCAGGATCGCTTCCTTAACATGCTCTAGTTCGTCATCAAGATGAGCTGCCATATCCGCCACTTTGTTTTTTTCAACCAGCGCGCCCTTGGCCAAATCTTCCCGACCTTTGGAAATGGCAAGCTCTGCTTTCTTTTCCCAGTCTTCTTGCACCGCTTCCAGCTTGGTGAGCCGGCGCTCTATATCTTTTTTATCCGCAATGGTGCGTGCAGCGCCCGAACGCACCTCAACCAACGTATCTTCCATTTCCTGAATGACGAGGCGGATGATCTTCTCAGGGTTTTCCGCCTTATCCAAAATGGTGCTGATATTGGAATTGATGATATCGGTTAATCTGGAAAAAATGCTCATTGATCTGCTTTCTTGTTTTTGACTATCTCGCTGTGTGCCCTCGGGCATGCCATTTTTTCTTAGAAGCCAAACCAGCGACGGCGGCGGCTTTGCCTGCGCTGCCTGCGATCCGCTGTTTCTGCCGGTTTTGACCCTGTGGCTGGAACTCTTGTATATTCACCTTCAATAACAAGCCCCTGACCATGCTGGTCTGTGGGCACCCCTGCCAAAATGATGAAATGTGCCTGCTGTCGATATGCCATTATATGGTCCTTTATTCATTTCATTAAGGTTATGCCCCCTTAATAGCAGGAGGCGTGCCAGTTTTTTAAAAAACAACAACCCATTGAAAATAAAAGAAAAATAAATTTTTAGGGAAGAACCCAGCTTATCGGGATGATAATTATTGCTAAAATATAGTAAATATTACTAATATATAGCATGAGAAGTGCGCGTGATCAGATTATTGGTGAATCCCCTGCTTTTTTGGACATGATAGACCAGATTAGCCATGCCTCACCGCTTGACCGGCCAGTGCTGGTGATTGGCGAACGAGGCACCGGCAAGGAGATGATCGCAGCCCGCTTGCATTTTCTTTCCCACCGCTGGAATAACAATTTTCAGAAGATGAATTGTGCGGCCCTGGCTGAGACCCTGCTGGAAAGTGAGCTTTTCGGCTATGAGCCCGGCGCCTTTACAGGTGCCCGCAACAGGAAGGCTGGGCGATTTGAAGCGGCAGATAGCGGCAGCCTGTTTCTGGACGAAATTGGCACCATGAGTATGGCCGCCCAGGAAAAGCTGTTACGCGTGATAGAATATGGCGAGTTTGAGCGCGTTGGCGGCACGGAAACAATTCAGGTGGATGTGCGCGTGATTGGCGCCACCAATATAGACCTGCCCGCCGCCGCAAGGGAGGGCAGGTTTCGCCATGACCTGCTAGACAGGCTGGCCTTTGACGTGATCACTGTGCCACCGCTGAGACACCGCACTGAAGATATCCCTTTGCTTGCCACCCACTTTGGCAGTGCCATGGCGCGCGAACTGGAATGGCTGCAATTTCCCGGTTTCACCGATGACGCGATGGACGCCATGCTGGCCTATGCCTGGCCCGGCAATGTACGAGAGCTGAAAAATGTGGTGGAGCGTGCCATATACCGTGCCTGGGATGGAGAACAGCCCGTCAGCGAGATTATCTTTGACCCATTTGAAAGCCCTCATCGCCCTCAGGCAACAACGCCCGAACCAGCGGCAACAGCTGAAGCCACCAAACCACCACCAAGCGGCCCCTTTGATTTGCGCGCCCTTGCCTCTGCGCATGAAAAACAGCTTTACGAGCAAGCGCTGCGTGACAATAAATTTAACCAGCGTGCTGCCGCAGTTCATGCGGGCCTCAGCTATGATCAGTTCCGCCACGGCCTCAAAAAACACGGCTTACTTTAAACAACTTGATTCATAAGAAAGGGCGGCTCATAGTGCCGCCATGCCAGAGCATATCTTTATAGAAAAGCGTCGCCGCAAACGAGCCGCAAGTCTGTTTTCCACCCGTAATATTCTCGGGTTAATCATGCTCAGCCTCGTGGTGTATGGGGCATTCTATTTCTGGGTTGGCAACCCGAATGAAGATTTATGCGGGGATGACTGCGGCCAGATGCACAGCCTGATGGCCTGGGTGCTAGGCTTTGCTTTGCTATTTGGCGCCATTATTGCTGCTGGTGCTGTTGTCGGAACGATACTAGCCTTGGTTCGCCGTAATCAGCGTGAAAGTAACGTTTTTACACACATGGATACAGAAGAGGATGAAAAGCCATAGTAAAGTGCTCACCTTGACGTATCTGGGTTCGTACTTGGTCGTGGCGGTGCCCACTTCTTACTTTTAGGTTTGGTGACCTCTTCGCCCTCTTTTTTCTTGGTCGGAAACTCACCATTTAATATTTTGTTGCCAACCGCCGTGCTGAGAACAACGACAGCGAGCAGGTGATAAAAATAATCAAACGTCGCGATATTCACTGTCAAGCCACCCACAGCATAGCCCACAAGACTCACCTGTATGGCACCACACAAATCACCTAACCATTTTGTTTCCTCATGTTTTCTGAAATTTTTCGCTGATGTCCCTGCTGAATACCACCCGGTAAACAGAATGGTAAGGAACAGAACCAAACCCACATAACCATGTTCGCCGAGCACTTCAAAATAAATGGAGTGCGGAGCTCGCGCTTTATGGCCTGGGGGCATAAAAAGTTCGCGGGCCCGCTGGACATAAAACACGTCAAAACCGCCACCTTCTATCGGGTGTTCATCTGCCAGATTAGCAGAAAATTTCCACATAACAACGCGCCCCAGAAAGCTGCCATCCTCTGTGGCGTTTTCCGAACTTTCTATCCTGTTCTTGTAGCTGTCCGGCATAAAAACATAGGCGCCAAAAGCAAGTGGTATCGCCAATGCAATCAAGGTGAACTTACGCTTGGTTTTCAGAAGGAACATAAAAAGCACCGCAGCCAACGAAGCAAAGCCCCCCCTGGACTGTGTACCCAGAACCGAAAGAGGGATACAAATGGCAACAAAGAGCAGAGGCCATTTCATAAACTTTGCCGGAGGATGCCCCACAAAATAGATAGCCAAAGGCACTGTCATCGACATGGCCATAGCAAGCTGGTTGTTATCTCCCATCATACCACCAGCCCCTTCGACGCGAGCTACGCCACCAGTTGCTAATGTAAACACACCACCTTTCACGCCAATAAAGGCCATCGATAGACCCATGATCCAGATAAACGCTTTCAAGCGATTGGGGGACTGCATGATCATGATCGCCATAATGGCAAAGACCAGCACCTTGAACGTATGAATAAGCTTGGTCGTGGCGTTGGCAGGGTCAAAAGCCACAACTGTTGTGACGATAATCCATAAAATATAAACAAACAGAACAATCACTATAGGGTGCACTGGCAGGTGTTTTTTATCAGAACTAATGAAGAAACCCGCCACCGTCATGGCTGCAATAAAGTCGAGGAAGGGAAAGGTTGTTGCAAAACCATAGGTCTGCTTATGGGGGTTCATATGAGAAACCCAATCCCACAGCAAAACACCGATATAGGGTTTGAACAGGATGAGAGGCATCCAGGCAAAAATCAATAACGCTATGAGCGCACCACGCATAACCTTCATTCCCTATCATGTCAGGTGTGGACAATATTGCCTGATGAACGGGGTAAGATGCAAGCCAA
>JBNKGK010000232.1:0-5862 GCA_050289785.1 Kordiimonas sp. | reverse complement strand
ACTCATTAAAGCACGTGTGGATGAAGAAAAGCTGTCCCATGTGCAACTGCTTAATGCTGTTGAACTTATTTATCTTGCAGGTTTTCACGGTCAAATACAGATGCTCAGCCGTGCCATTATTTATTTATCCCGTCATCCCGAGATGATGACCTTTCTCAAAAACAACACAGATAAAATACCGGCCTTTGTAGAAGAAGTTTTGCGTTATGAAATATTAACACCCGGTATTGGACGCAAATGCACCAGAGCAACAACCATTAGAGGGGTAGAAATCCCCGAAGGCGCAAGTGTTATCTGCCTGGTTGGCGCAGCAAATCGTGATCCATCTGTCTTTGAAAATCCGGATGAATTTGATATCAACAGACCCAACCACAAGAAACTGCTTTCTTTTGGCAAGGGGCCACATTTATGTTTGGGGGCAACACTCGCAAGGCATCAAATTATCCAGGGGATAGAGGCAATTCTGGCGCATTACGATCATATTGACTGTCCACCGGATGCAGATATTGAAGAATATAACAATTGGGTAGCCCGCTCTATTATCCAGCTACCCGTTACTTTTTCCTGATAATTAAAGACAATAATTCAGGCTCTCGAAGGAGTAATTCACATGAAAAAGGCACTCATATACGCTATTAGCGCAACCTCTTCTCTCACCATGTTGAATGGCGAGTTGAGCGCCTCAACCTTAGCTTCTGAAGACCAGAAAATCGCGCTGGAAGAAATTATTGTTTCCGCACAAAAAACCGAAAAGCCGCTGCAGGAAACACCAATTGCCGTTTCAGTATTAGGCACAGATGACCTAGAAGCTAACGGCATTAGCAGCCTAAGTGATCTGGAAAGCGGCCTTATTCCATCGCTCCGGATCATGCCCTACAGCACAGCGCCCTCCACGCTGATTCTATCTATCCGCGGTTTTGGCCCTACAGATGCGGGCCAGGGCACACGAGAAACATCGGTTGCCATGTATAAGGATGGGTTTTTTCTAGGACGCGCCCAAAGCCTGGCTATGGAGTTGATGGACCTGGAGCGTGTTGAGGTTTTCCGCGGCCCTCAGGGCAGTATGTTCGGCAGGAACGCCACAGGAGGTGCCGTAAACCTGGTTTCACAAAAACCAACTGGTGAGTTTAATTTCAAACAAACGGTTGGCTACGGCAATTATGACGCCTTGCGGAGCAGCACCAGACTGGACCTGCCGGAATTCTCCGGCATCCGCATCAAACTTGATTACATGCATTCAGAGAAAGACGGCTGGGTGAAAAACTTGGCAGAAGACCAAGCGGATTATAGCGCTTCCAACATGGATGCGGGTGGCATTACCATAGATGCCGACCTTTCAGAAACACTGAACCTCAGCTATGATCTGGACCTTTCCCACATTGAAGTAACACAGGATTATTATCAGATTGACCTCGATAATATAGGCTTTCTTGGGGCTGAAACAGAAAGGGTGAAAGAAACCCGTTTTCCTGTCACGCCCTTATCACCAACCGTTTCACGGCACCAGATGCACAGCCTTACTCTTAGCTGGAAAGCAACTGAGGAGATCACTGTCAAATCGCTGACATCATACCGGGAGTTGGATGAAGAGGCCCGTGTTAACTGGGCAGGGGCGCTTTATTTTAACGGCTTTGCTTATATTGAGACCATGGACCAAGAACAGTGGACACAGGAAATACAGGTTATTGGTACCCATGACAGATTAGAGTGGGTAGCAGGCCTCTATTATTTTGAAGAGGATGTTCGCCAAACAAAAGATGATTATTTCTCACTTGATCTGTTTGGCCTCATCACAGGCACGCCGTTAACGCCCTTATCACCGCTCGTGCAAGTAGACCCTATCACCATTGCCAACCTGAACACCAAATCAAAGGCCATTTATGGTCAGGCAACCTGGACACCCGCTGTTCTGGAAGATAGACTTAAAGTAACCGTCGGCTTGAGATACACCGATGACAGCCGTGTGGGTAACAGAGTCAATCCGGACCTCCAGGAAGCAGACCTACAGATCGACCAGCTGGATCCCCTCATCACCCTTTCCTATCAATGGACTGATGATGTTCTGGCCTATGCAAAATGGTCTTCTGCGTTTAAAGCAGGCGGAGTCAATTTTCACTCCACCAGCTTTGGTGAATTTGGTGCTGAACAAGTTGAAACATATGAAATCGGCTTAAAGTCAGACCTGCTGGATAATAGGCTTCGGATAAACGCAGCACTGTTTTCCACCTATATCGACAATGCCCAGATTGACTTTCTTGACCCGAATGACCTGACAGTGCTGGAAACCTTCAATGCAGCAGAAAACCCAGCAACCATTAAGGGGGCGGAACTGGAAATCCGTATGGTGCCGTTGCCAGGCCTACATATTGGCCTGAATTATACCTATCTGGACGGCGACATACCCGACCAGCCAAACCCACTGGCTGGGGGCATACTTCAACCCTTCACCATGCCACAAACACCAGAGCACGCTGGCTCTGTTACGGTTGATTACAGCTTCCCGCCCACATCAATTGGCACCATCGCTCTGCACGCTGATATGACCGCCACAGATACATATAGCTATGTCGCCTTCGGCACGCAGGATCTGGATTCATACGCCCTCTTTAATGCCAAAGCCACACTCACAGATATTCCACTGGGTAATAACGGCCATAACCTACAGATATCATTCTGGGTCAAAAACCTGACAGATGAGGCCTATGTGGTAAATGGCTTTCCCGTTGCACAGGACTTACTGAATACTGTAACCTATGGCCAACCACGCACTTATGGGCTGGATCTGACCTATAAATTTTAAAATTTCGCCTGTTCTACCATCCAGGCTAGAGGTTACAAAATAACAGAAATCTTCATTGATGGCACTTTTGTGCCATTAATTTTATCTATAGTGGCATTTATTCTACCCCACAAGATAGACATAATCGAAATCATTATCAGGCCAGTTAGTACAAGAACAGGCAGTTATTACAATATTGAAAACCTCAACATATTGGGAGAAGAATATGAATGCTCTCACAGAAATTGCGGCAAGCGACAAAGCAACCAATGGCCCTAACCCTGTTGATATCCATGTAGGTGAACGCGTTCGTCTGCGCAGAAAAATGCTGGGCCTGTCCCAGACACAGCTGGCAAACGAACTTGGCGTTACCTTCCAGCAGGTACAAAAGTACGAGCGCGGAACAAACCGCATTGGCTCAAGCCGTCTCTTCCATATTAGTATCGTCCTGGATGTCCCTATTTCATACTTCTTTGAGCAAGCTGAAACAAAGCTGCCTGGCTATAATGCCACTGCCGTTGAAGTGGACAGCACCATCATGGAAAAACAGGAAACTCGTGAAATTCTGGAAGCTTATTACAAGATTTCAGACCCACGAATTCGGAAGAAGGTTTTGAGCCTGGCTCAACTCTTATCTTCAGAGTCCAATAATCACATCGCTTAAATCAAACCACCCCCAAAGTTTATTAAGCGAGCCTACTTGTAGGCATGTGACTGAGGATGAAGAAGACGAAGGCGTCGCAGGAAACTGCGGCGCCTTACTTTTTGTGAATTGGCCCACTCATAACAAAAGTGCCCAGGCATCACCTGGGCACTTCCCCATCTTCTGCTGAAATATATCTTACTTAGTATTTCCAGCTTGCCCTGATCCCCACAGTGCGAGGGCGCAGTGTCGCATAGCGGCTACTGGAATGTGTCGCAGGGTTGATGGCGATAATATCATCATTATCGAGAATATTTTCACCATAGAGCACCACTTTCCAGTTATCGTTTACCCACCCCACACTGGCATTCACATTCTCGTAGGAAGGAATGGTGGCAAAGAAAGGATTTGATTCCCCCGAAACCGGCAAATTCGGCAGCCCATTGGGGTGTGAGCCAATATGTTGCGCGTCCACACGGGCATAAACCTCCTGCCCGTTATCCAGCATCCATGTATATTGCACATGGCCTGAAAGCTGGAAATTGGGAGCAGCAAGGCGTGATCCCTCAAGGGCCCCGGTTGCCAGTTCCTCTTCATCTGTCAGCTTGCTGAACTTGGCGCTCTGAACAGTCACGTTCAGGCCCAGGTCAAGCGCATCCGTAGGCCATGCCCTGAACTCTGCCTCAATTCCCTTCGAGACGGATTCCCCCACATTACCCTGGAAGGGAAAAGCGTCACTCAGCCGTGTAAGCGGCAACTGCATGTTGGTCCACTTGATATAATAGGCGGCTACATTGGCCTTGAAGCGGCCATCAAGCCACACTGTCTTGGCGCCCACCTCATAGTTCCACAGGGAATCGGAGTCCGCCCCGGCCGGAATGATCAGGGGGTCATTCGGGTCTGTCCCGCTTCTGCCGCCATTGGAAAAACCACCCACATTCGGGAAGGGCCCCCTGAACCCCTGGGCTGCCAACAGATAATAGGTCTGGTCATCCACCGGCTGCCAGATGAGGCTGAGTTTCTTGGTCAGCTTGCTTTTTGAACCTGTATCCAGTTCGTTGGATGTTGTTGTTGCAAAATCGGCAATATCAATATGGGTATTGCCCCCTTCAAGCACAGCACCAGCAACAGCCACTGTCGCGCTAAAGCCGCGAGCCTCAGCGCCCTGCACCACCTTTGCACCGGTATAACGCAGACCACCCGCCAGCTTCAGCGTATCGGTAAACCGCCAGGAAATCTCGGTATAGACTGCTGACTCCTTGACACCATAAGAACCAAAGGATTGACTGATGTCATAACTACCCTCCACAAAGTTGGATGGCAGGCCGGTAATATTCAGATCATCAATAAATTCGCCCAGAACCATAAGGCCGGAACCGAGGTCGGCTCCTCTCGTCTGATTGAGATAAAACCCCCCGAGCTCCCATTCCAGAGCTGAGTCCGAATTGGAGACCAGTCGAAATTCCTGCATTTTAGTCTTAACCGCAGCATCAGAATAAAAGCCCGTCGGCATGACGGCGGTTAACACCTGATCAAGGCCAAGCACAAAATAACGATCCATATGAGAAAGAGTGGAAATCGAACTGAGCGTTGCCCAATCAAACTCATATTCCAGGTTCAGATTATACTGGGATGTTTTCACCCACGTCTCATCACGCCAAAAGGAATTGCGCTTGTGCTTCCCCACGGTAGGATCAAAAAGGCTCAGGTCCGCCACCGTACTTTCATCCCGCATACCCATAAAAGTAGCCATAAAACGATCATTTGGTTTCCAGCGCACGGAGGCACGGCCACCCCAATCTTCACTGCCATCAGAATTTCTGGTGCCTGTTCCTACGTTGTCAACATAACCTTCTTCATCGCGGTAATAGCCAACCAAACGCACTGCCAGTTGGTCGTCCACCAGAGGCAGGTTCACCATGGCGTTGTAACGCTGACGAAAGGAATCATCTCCTGTTAGGCCATAATCTACACTTGCTGAAGCATCAAAACCACTGGCATCCGGTTTATTGGTGATAATGCGAATGGCCCCTCCCATGGAGCTTGACCCAAATAATGTGCCCTGAGGCCCGCGAAGCACCTCAACGCGCTCCATGTCATAAAGGCGCATATCAGGGGTGGTAATGCCAAGGCTGGTAATAGGCACATCATCCACATAAACGGATACTGTTTTGTTCGCATTCCCTGAATAGGTGGTGCTCGCCTGCAAACCTCGAATGGTGAATTTGCCAAAATGCTTGGCGTTTTCGGTGATCACAACCCCCGGCAACTGACGGGCAAAATCAGCAAAATTATCAACACCTTGGCGTTCCATATCTGCTGTGCTGAGCGCAGAAATCGCCAGCCCTACATCCTGCAGGCTTTCTGCGCGGCGTGTAGCGGTCACGATAATCTCTTCCAGTACAAATGAACCGCTATCGCCATCTGTCGCAGCATCTGT
>JBNKGK010000231.1:0-5863 GCA_050289785.1 Kordiimonas sp. | reverse complement strand
CTTGGTTATGCAAGAGGAAAAATACAAAAAACTGTAATTTTCCTGTCAAACCCCATCCACAGGCCAGATGTTGGCGATATCCATGTGCGTTTAGTGTAGGATCGTCAAAAAAACATGCCCTGCGGAAGCATACACTGGCGACAAGCCACCATTCAGTTACCGAATGTCCCCAGAGAAGGACTCAGCACTTTATCGCCAGCCTCAATGCCCAATTCAGCTGCCCGGCCACCCGCCAGTTCCAGCACGGCGATGACTCGCCCTTTGGAAGAACGCGGGGTATCTGTCTGTGGTTCAGTATTTTCAATAATATTGGCGATTCTGCCATCGGCTTTAATAAACAGCATATCGAGGGAAATGTAGGTATTTCGCATCCAGAATGATTGTTTGTCTGCCCGTGAGAAGATAAACAGCATACCATGCTCAGGCGCCAGATACTGCCTGTACATCAGGCCTTTCTGACGTTCAGAGGGTGTTTGGGCAAGTTCCACATCAAAAGCATAACGATCAGCGTCTGTCTGGATATAAAGAGGCTCCCTGACATGAGAATCAGCAGCCTCAGCATAAGAAGAGAAAGTATGAAGAGTAGATAGATCTTCATCCAGCATCAGAAATGCAGTTAAAGCCCATGCGACAAGGCAAGCGCAGTGGCGTAGCGAATTAACCCCGGCACGCATCATCGCTTAGGCCTAGGCATCCCCAGGCAAAGCAATTTGAGCAACCAGAGGCCCGCGCTCACCATCACCTATACGGACACGAACTTCCTGTCCGGGCTCAAGGTCTGTCAGACCTGCACGGCGCAAGGTTTCAATATGCACAAAGATGTCCTGAGAGCCCTCACCACGTGAGACAAAGCCATACCCTTTTGTGCGATTAAACCACTTAACAACCACATCCTCAAAATCTGGTGATACATCCACATCCATACCAGGATGCGAGAAAGAAGACCGCCCCAAATCCTCCGGTGCCACAGCTGTTGAAAGATCAAGAGATTGCACCCGAGTAGCCTGACGCCCTCTTTCACGGTCAACTGCCTCACATATTACTGTGGTACCTTCAGGAACAGAGCGCCTGCCCACATCCCTTAAAACAGAGAAATGCAGAAGCACATCACCGCCGCCATCTTCGGGAACAAGAAATCCATACCCTTTAACAGCGTCAAACCACTTCACCTTGCCAACAAGTTGCTGGCTTAACTCACCCGCCATACTTTCTGAACCAACCATAGTTTGGCCAACCATGCCTTTTCCCCCTTAGGAAACAACTCTAAACCAGCACGTTAAAATTTACCAATTCCAGTTATGGTAGTCTTAAAAAACAGCGCCCGCAACACTTTTGTCGCGGGCGCTGTCAGTCAACCTATTGTTCACTCGGGTTTTTTTAGTGCCCAGACCCCACTACATCAACCTTTTCGGTAGGTGAATGATGCCCGATTAAGTGCGCATCATACAACTTATCCGTCAATGGAATCAATAAATGCGCAACAGCCAGATACCCTGTGAGCGCCATCACTACGGTATATGGAAATGCCATAACAACCATCTTCATATAGCTCAGACGGATCAAAGGGGCGAGTGCACTCGTTAGCAGAAAGAGAAAAGCGGCTTGCCCATTAGGTGTTGCGACAGATGGAATGTTAGTTCCAGTATTAATGGCAACAGCCATCAGATCAAAGGTGTCACGATCAATCACACCATGAGCCAATGCTTTCGCCGTTTCACTGACATAAACCGTGGCAACGAACACATTATCTGAAATTGCCGAGAGCACACCATTGGCCACATAAAGCGCCGTGATCTGCCCGTGGCCTTCAAGGCCCAAAACAAAATCTGTTACCGGCTTGAAAAGATCATTGTCGCTGATCACACCAACAATAGCAAAAAAGACAACTAACAAGGATGTAAACGGCAATGCTTCTTCAAAGGCATGACCAATCTGGTGTTCTTCCGTCACCCCTGTGAAGGAAGTTGCAAGAACAATAACAGAAAGGCCAATCAAACCAACAGAAGCAAAGTGAAACAGAAGCCCAAGAATAAGCCACACAGCCACAATACCCTGCGCCCACAAGGCTGCCTTATCACTCGCTGTACGCCGCTCACTTGTATAAATGTCGTAATCGACCAGGATGCTCAGTACTTTCGGTGGAATTTTAGTACCATAACCAAAGATTCCAGTCAGCTCCAGCAGAGCACAAGTGATCAGCCCCGCAGTGAATACAGGGAGAGTAACAGGCAACATACGCCAGAAAAATTCCTGGAACTCCCAGTGAGCTCTTGCACCAATCATCAAGTTTTGTGGTTCACCAACAAGGGTCATCACACCACCCAGCGCCGTCCCCACAGCTGCGTGCATCATCAAGCTACGCAGGAAGGCACGGAACTGCTCCAGGTCATCCCCGTTTAGTTTGTCAAAACCTTCATCATTTGTGTGGTTATGGTCATGTTGGAATTCCTTTCCAGACGCCACTTTGTGATAGATGGAATAAAAGCCAACGGAAATCGCGATAACCACAGCTGTTACTGTAAGAGCGTCCAGAAACGCGGACAGAAAAGCAGCCATAAAACAAAACAACATAGACAATATAATTTTGTTTCGTACCTTCACCAAAATCTTGGTGAACACAAACAAAAGCATACTTTTCATGAAGTAAATACCGGCCACCATGAAAACCAGCAGCATAATCACCTCTAGGCCAGCAACAATTTCATGCCAAACCGTTTCTGGTGACGTCATCCCAATCATCACTGCTTCAAGAGCCAAAAGGCCACCTGGCTGCAAAGGATAACATTTCAGAGCCATCGCCAGAGTGAAGATAAACTCAATAACCAGAGCCCACCCAGCCACATAGGGGCTTACAAAGAAGAACAAAATCGGATTAACAATCAAGAAAGTCAGGATGGTATATTTATACCAATCACTGGAATGGCCCAAAAAGTTCCGGCCAGCAGGGTTCGCAAACAGCGACATAACACTCCCCTCATAAAATAAAGTCATACCCACCTACTCTGGGCCAATTCAGGGGGAATTTGTATAGCTCGGCTTCAGGCAAATCAAGCGAAACCGGTTTTCATCAAGGCAACAAATCCAGCAGTTCTGCCTCATCCGCCTTCAGAACATGCTCTATCACAGTGTAAGAAAAACCAGCCCTCATCATCGCGGCCTGCTCTTTTCGCTCTTTATTATATAGATCTTCAGAGGAAGAAGGCATATCGGCACGCCTGAAAGCACCAAAACGACGCTTGCGAACATAAGCCGCAGCCGCCATTAAAGAAAGATCGCTTCCCTTGGTGGTCTCCAGTTCCGACAAGACAGAATCAATTATTTCTTCAGCAACTCCTTTATGGGAAAGGTCTTGTCTGATAAGAAAAACGGCTTTGCCTTTTGCTAGGAGAGCAGAGCTGCGGCTCTTTGCATAAGCCATATCATCCACATATCTGTATTCGGCACATTTTCTGACCACTTCAGATATCCAACCAGCCTGTTCCTCAGATATCGCCTCCCTGTTCGCGTTACGCTTCATTACTTTTTGTTCCAAGACCATCTGTAAACGCGCCTTGGTCGATGCATACCGCCCTAAATAATGAATCGCGGCCCTTTCAATATACGCTTTGGTTACTTTCTTTTGCTTAGCCTGCATTCTTTTTTATACCTCTGTTCGGAAAACTGAACGTGAAGTGCCTAACCAAAGATGGCAAGCTATAACATGCACCAACCTGCCCCAGGGTGATGGAGTCCTTAAAACAAACGCTTACTTCCCTCAAAAACTGTTGCCTGACAGCCACACAATCAAAAGTTCGACATAGTGTGCTTTTATTAGTCGTACCCCCTAAATATAGAAATCAATCCTATTTCGCCCCCCTCATCAATCCAAACATCAACAGATGGAAACCCAAAGCCAACAAAGGTTCCAAGAAAAACGCCCCTTCATTAAACCTGTTTGTGTAGACTGCCATCTTTTTGCCTTAATTCCGACCTATCCGCTAGCTCCAGAGTAGGCTGAATGGAAAAATTAGCTTGCGAAAACGGCCCACAAAATGTAATCCAGCCGTAATATTCTGGCACAAAGATGTTTCTTATAAGCCAAAGTGCATACAGCCTTAATGCTGTTTATCACTAAGGCTCAAGAGTGTGCCAAAAGTAGTTTTGTAATTCGATCCGGGTTTGATCCGGTAGCGTAATGTTATATAAATATCCGACCTGATGGTCGGGGCAAAGATGGTTGAAGCTGACACAATGACTGTAGTTACACCCTCATTGGATCCCACTTTACCTCGAAGGTATGCGGATTTTGACACTCTTGTGGATGCTGTTGAATATGCAGCTAAAGGCCTGAGAGGTGCCAATTTCTATGATGCAAAGGGCAACCTTGTTGAATCTCTGACATGGGCCAAAATGCGCGACCGGGCTGAGCGGATTGGCCGTAAGTTGGTGCACTTGGGCTTCGAGAAAGATGATCGCATTGCCTTGATCGCGGAAACTTCAGCCGATTTTGTCAGTTTCTTTGTTGGGTGCCAATATGCCGGTGTCCTGCCTGTTCCTTTGCCACTGCCAACATCATTTGGAGGTAAAGAAGGTTACGTATCGCAACTTCAAATGCAGATGCAAAGCTGCGCAGCGAACGGCTTGATGGCTCCCGGCTATATGACAGATATTATAGATGAAGCCACCAAAGACCTTAACCTGACCTTCAAGGGCACTTGTAAGGATTATGAAACTGTGGATGGTGAGAGCAACTTGAGATTGCCTACATCTGACGACCTTGCTTATCTGCAATATTCATCTGGCAGTACCCGTTTCCCCCACGGCGTGGCTGTGACACATAAATCCCTGTTATCCAACACCTATGGCATGGGCTTTCACGGTGTAAGAATTGGCGATGAAGATCGTTGCGTGTCCTGGCTGCCTTTCTATCATGATATGGGGTTGGTTGGCATGTTCCTCACCAGCTTAACCTGTCAGGTTTCAGTTGATTTTATTCCCACTGAGGAATTTGCCCGCAGACCACTGAGCTGGTTGCGTGTGATTAGCCAAAACAAAGGCACAATTTCATATAGTCCAACTTTCGGCTATGACATCTGCACCCGCAGAGTGGCTATGCGCGCTAATGGAACGGACGAGCTTGACCTATCATCATGGCGTGTTGCAGGGATCGGTGGCGATATGATCCGCCCTGATGTCATGCGTGATTTCCACAAGGCATTTAAAGACATCGGTTTGTCTGACAAGATATTCCTGCCTAGCTATGGTTTGGCTGAATGTACCCTGGGGGTTAGCTTTGCCGAGCATAACAAAGGGATTGAAGTTGACTTGGTAGAAGAAGCTCTTCTGGCTGGCGACCGGCATGTTCTGGTCAACGGTGCGAAAAAAGATGCCCGTCTCAGAGAAGTCGTGAATTGCGGCCGCCCTCTACCAGAATATGAAATTGAAATTCGGGATGAAGATGGCTCAGCCATGCCCGAAAGCCATGTGGGCAAGGTTTATTTGCGCGGTCAATCAGTGATGCGTGAGTATTTTAATGACCCGGAGACCACCCGTGCCGTTCTCAGTAACGACGGCTGGTTGGATACTGGCGATATGGGATATATCAAGAAAGACTGCCTCTATATCGTAGGCCGCGCCAAAGATATGATCATTGTTAACGGCAGAAACCATTGGCCACAGGATATCGAGTGGGCTGCCGAGCAGCTCCCTGGTGTGAAAAACGGTGATATCGCTGCTATTTCTGTACCAGGAGAGAATGCCGAAGAAGTACCCATGATTTTGGTACAGTGCCGACACTCAGAGCCTGCTGAAAGAGTGAAGTTTCGGATTCCCTGCGTCGTCATATCCAGAAATCAACAGGGATAAATTGCCTGGTGGAGCTGGT
>JBNKGK010000230.1:0-5906 GCA_050289785.1 Kordiimonas sp. | reverse complement strand
ACCGCCTGGTACGCCGCTCCCGCCGCAATAAAAAGGCTGATAACTTCCTCAGAGAAGCCAGTGCGCTGACAGCGGGTGACCTTGTCGTGCATGCCACCCATGGCACAGGCCAGTTTATCGGGCTGGAGACAGTGACTGCCTCAGCGGCCCCACATGACTGTCTGCTTATCCTCTATCACGGTGGTGACAAGCTTTATGTGCCCGTGGAGAATATCGAGGTTCTCTCCCGCTTTGGTAGCGAAGATAGCGGCGCTCATCTGGATAAGCTGGGCGGCGTGGCCTGGCAAGCCCGCAAAGCAAAAGCCAAGGCCCGCATTCGGGAAATGGCAGACCAGCTTATCAAGCTAGCGGCAGAGCGTGCGCTCAGGGAAGGCCAGCGCATCAGCCAGCCTGAAGGCATTTATGATGAGTTTTGTGCCCGCTTCCCCTATGTGGAAACGGATGATCAGCTTCGTGCCATTGGGGATGTGGTGGGCGACCTTTCCTCCGGCCAGCCGATGGACAGGCTTGTGTGTGGCGACGTTGGCTTTGGCAAAACAGAAGTTGCCCTGCGAGCCGCCTTCCTTGCTGCCATGAGCGGGCATCAGGTGGCCGTTATTGCCCCAACCACCCTACTGGCTCGCCAGCACTATCTTAATTTTGTGGAGCGCTATAAGGGCCTGCCCATTCGTATTGGGCATCTCTCCCGTCTGGTGAAAGGCAAAGAGACAAAAGCCACCAAAGAGGAAATGCGCCAAGGCACGCTCGATATTGTGATCGGCACCCATGCCCTGCTGGCCGGTGATATCGAGTTTAAGGAACTGGGGCTGCTTATTATCGATGAAGAACAGCGCTTCGGTGTGGCCCATAAGGAAAAACTGAAATCCCTGAAGGCTAATGTGCATGTTCTCACGCTCACGGCCACGCCTATCCCCCGTACATTGCAAATGGCAATGACAGGTATTCGTGACCTTTCCCTGATTGCCACCCCACCGGTGGACAGGCTGGCTGTACGCACATTCGTGTTGCCGTTTGACCAGATGGTGGTTCGTGAAGCACTACTCAGGGAACATTATCGCGGCGGCCAAAGCTTTTATGTTTGCCCACGTATTTCTGATCTGGAAGAGATTGCCACTTTCCTCAAGGAAGACGTGCCAGAAGTGAAATTCATCATAGCCCACGGCCAGATGACACCCAGCACCATCGAGGATGTGATGACCGCCTTTTATGAAGGCCGGTATGATGTGCTTTTATCCACCACTATTATTGAATCAGGCATTGATATCCCTACGGCCAATACCATGGTTGTGCACCGGGCTGATATGTTTGGGCTGGCACAGCTTTATCAACTGCGCGGGCGTGTTGGGCGTTCAAAAACAAGGGCTTATGCTTACCTGACGACACCGGCCAATCGGTCCCTCACGGAAGGGGCAGAGAAACGGCTGCAGGTTCTGCAAAATCTGGATACCTTAGGCGCAGGCTTCACCATTGCCAGCCATGATATGGATATTCGTGGTACAGGTAACCTCTTGGGCGATGAACAATCAGGCCATATCCGGGAAGTGGGGGTTGAGCTATACCAGAAGATGCTGGAAGAAGCGGTGGCGGAAGCGCGCGCTGGCCAGCTTGGGGAAGATTTCACGGATACAGACTGGTCACCACAAATCAACGTAGGCGCCACAGTGATGATACCCGAACAATATGTGCCAGACCTCACGCAGCGTATGGCGCTGTATCGCCGCCTTGCTGACCTGGATAGCCGCGAGGATGTGGATGCTTTCTGTGCCGAACTGATTGACCGCTTTGGCCCACTACCCAGCGAAGTGAAGCAATTGGCCGCTGTGATTATCATTAAAGGGCACTGTAAACGTGCCGGTGTGGAAAAGCTGGAGGCCGGAGCCAAGGGCCTTACCCTTTCCTTTAAGGATGATAAATTTGCAAACCCGGCCGGGCTTGTGCAATTTATCTCGTCCACCGGCAACACAGCCAAACTGAGGCCAGACCATAAACTGGTGTATTTCGCGCGCATGGAAAAAATTAGTACACGTTTGAAAACTGTGGCTTCCATGGCAAAGAAGCTGGCGAATTTGGCCGCAGAGGGCAATTAAGCAGCTTCATCACTGGCCATAAATGGCCATAATCTATCATTTTCCCGCCACAAAGCGTTCACATCAATGCCCTAGTCACGCGTCACTGTTCACCTGTCAGCCGCTTATAAGGCTGCACTTATATAATGGAGAACGTGACATGAAACTTACCAATATTCTTATGGCAGCTACTACATTGTCTGCAATTGCAGCAAGCCATGTGCAAGCCCAGGAAGGCGGTTTCTTTGACGGCGTTTATGCAGGGCTGGAAACAGGCGTTGACTGGACCAAACTACCAATAGATGCAAACCATGACACCAGTTTAGGTTATAATGCTGTGCTGGGTATCCGGCGGCAAAATGCAAACAACACTGTGATGGGGCTGGAAGGTTCCTTTGGGGATAATGGCTATGACAATACCGCCCTCAGCGTTGACACAGATTATGAAATAGCGGTTTCGCTGATTGCCGGTAAAGCCTTCGGTTATGAAAGTAAACACCTGCTGTATGGTAAAACCGGCTATGTAAAAACGAATTTCGACAGTGATGTCCTCCCTGCGTCTACCTTGAACAAGGAGGAAGGCTGGCGACTTGGCGGTGGTTATGAGCGTATCATCACCAATAATATCAGCATTCGTGCAGGTGCGGACTACACCACCTACGGCGATGAAATTCATCAATGGCAGGCCAAGGCTGGCCTCATACTTTCATACTAATAACGCCCCCGCCCCAAACCTGACGGGCCAGTTTTCTGGCCCTTTTTCTTTTACTGTTGGCCTTGAGACCTGCTTCATAATATAGGTTAAGATCAACACTGAGATCTCCGTTCACGATGCATTCAGCTAAGTCCTTTTAAAAGAAGTAACCATTAGGACAGATCATTAAGTGAATTGCGAACAAGGCATATGGATATGAACAGAACAGCTTTTCTACTAGCCTTCACCCTTCTTGCCTGCACAGCGGCTTCTGCACAGGAAACTGACAATAATTTTGAGGGCTTATATGGTGGCCTTGAGGCTGGTGCCCTGTTTGGTCAGGAAGGCCAGAACGGCCAATCCACCCAGAGCTATATCGGGGGCACCCTTGGCTACCGTCAGGCATTTTCCTCAAACTGGGTTTTAGGTTTGGAAGCAAGCTTGGGCAAAGCCGGGTCACCTGCGTTTGACCCGACGATACTTTCAGAAGATGTACCTTTCATTACTGACAACAAATATGAATGGTCTCTGTCTGCAACGACGGGCTATCTATTTGGTGCGGAAGAAAAAAACCTGGCCTATGCTAAGCTGGGTATCCTCAACCAGCGCCGTGAAGTATATGACTTGGTTCCCTGTCCTCCCGGACTGTTCTGTATTGCTGCCTTCAGCCCTGAACTTATCACAGGCACAGATACCAGCCTTCTTTTGGGGCTGGGGTATGAGAGAGCACTTACAGACACCCTTCATCTACGACTAAGCGCCGATTATGCCAATACTGCCGTTGGTGACACAATAAGCACAAAAGCGGGGCTGGTGTTTCAGTTCTGACCTGTTAATAAAGGTACATCATTAAAATTTTAGCCTTCCCTTAAAGCTATTTTCAAACATAACGCTTACCTTGTTGGAAACAGCTTTAAGGGCGACTATTGAAAACATCACTGACAATAGCAACACAGGGAATGATGCAAGCGCAGAGCCAAGCATCCAGTGCTGCCCGGAAAATTGTCAGCACCTTTAGTGATGACAACAAACCATCATCAAGGGCCACATCGCCTGCAAACGCTGCCGCTTCTCAAGCAACAGGGCCTGCCCCTCTCTCTGCCCAACAGCAGGATTATGGCAACCTGATCCAGCACATAACCGACCTGAAAGCCAGCGCCCACGCCTTCAAGGTTAATGCTTATGTATTCAGGAAAAGTGAGGAAATACTCGGCTCCCTTCTTGATGACCAGAGCTGATTACAACCCTTTTCATCAAACTGGCACCTACTAATCCCACCCAGAAAAATTCTAGGCCTTGACCTAAGCCTCATTACACACAAAATAAGAGGCATGTTTGAAGTAAACGCACCGCAAAAGGCAACAGTGCCTTCCCTGAAAGACCAATTTGGCCGCCAGATCACCTATCTGCGCCTTTCTGTAACGGACAGGTGTGATCTGCGCTGCCAATATTGCATGGCAGAACATATGACATTTCTGCCCAAGCCTGAGGTGCTTTCACTGGAGGAAATGCTGGCCTTATGTGAAGCATTTATCGAGCGTGGGGTCAGGCGTATTCGTCTAACGGGTGGTGAGCCCCTCGTCCGCCGCAATATCATCTGGCTAATTGAGCAGTTAGGGCAAAAAATAGAGGCTGGTGAGCTGGATGAAGTGACACTCACCACCAATGGCACCCAACTGACCAAAATGGCAGAAGACCTGTTTAAGGCTGGTGTGCGGCGCATCAATGTGTCGCTCGATACACTAAAGCCTGAGCAATTCCACACAATTACCCGCCGCGGCCAGCTTGATCAGGTGCTAGCTGGCATAAAGGCTGCAAAACAGGCCGGGCTTCGGGTCAAGATCAATACCGTCGCCCTGAAAGGCCTGAATGAGGCAGAAATTCCCGATATCCTTGGCTGGTGTATTGATGAAGGGCTTGATCACACGCTCATTGAAACCATGCCTCTTGGCGATACAGGCGAAAACAGGGAAGACCATTATCTTCCCCTAACTAATATTTTCCCTGACTTGATGTACCGACATGCCCTTACGCCCAGCAGCTATAAAACAGGCGGGCCTGCTCGCTATTTTGATATCGAGGGCAGCCAATCAAAACTGGGGCTTATCACGCCCCTTACTGGTAATTTCTGTGATGGCTGTAACCGAGTGCGCGTTACTTGCACAGGGCGCATCTATATGTGCCTGGGCCAGGACGATCATGTCGATCTGAGGGCAGCGTTACGTTCAGAGAACCCGGCAGAAGCGCTCACTAAAGCCCTAGGGCAAGCCATGATCAACAAACCCAAGGGGCACGATTTTGCCATGAGTAACGGCCAGATGGTGGGGGAAGTTGGCAGGCACATGAGCCATACAGGCGGTTAGGCCTTCCCAAATCATATCCCTGTACTATATTCATTCCCGCAGATAGTATTATGCCCCAAGGGAGCCCTTGTATGAACATTGCGATTATCGCAAGTGAAGCGCCAGAGGCGGCCACAGCCGCAGCGGACCTGCAGAAATGCTATGAAGGCGTTTGTGTAAGCCCTGAGCATGCCGATGTAATTATCGCACTGGGCGGTGATGGTTTCATGCTACAGACCCTTCACACTTTCATGGGCAAAAACATTCCTATCTATGGCATGAACAAGGGCACTGTTGGCTTCCTGATGAATGAGTATAAGGAAGACAAACTGCTCGAACGCCTTAAAAAGGCAGATGGATTCAAGCTGCACCCTCTTCGCATGAGGGCAACACGCTGCGACGGTGAGATTGTTGAATATCTTGCTGTTAATGAAGTTTCCCTTCTCCGGGAAACGCGCCAGACAGCTAAAATCAAGGTTGCTATTGATGGCAAGATACGCATGCAGGAACTGGTCGGTGATGGCATTCTGGTTTCTACCCCTGCAGGCAGCACGGCCTACAACCTGTCTGCCCACGGGCCCATATTGCCCCTCGGTGCCAACCTGATTGCCTTGACCCCACTTTCACCCTTTCGGCCTCGGCGTTGGCGTGGGGCATTGCTGCCTCATTACATGAAGGTGGAACTGACAGTGAACCACCCGCATAAAAGGCCTGTGTCCGCAGTGGCAGATATGCACGAAGTGCGGGATGTACGCCATGTAGAAATTAGCGAAGCTGAGGATATAACGCTGCATATCCTTTTTG
>JBNKGK010000229.1:0-5915 GCA_050289785.1 Kordiimonas sp. | reverse complement strand
TTATCCTGCGGCGCATTGAAGGCCTTTCCTATACTGACATCGCTGCCCGTTTGAATATTTCAGAAACCGCAGTGGAAAAACATGTTGTCAGAGGCATGAGGGCGTGCCGGGATGCACTCGGCCGTAAAGCACCAGCCCCGCACACAGACACTAAGAAAGCGGCAGGCCATGGGTAACGAGGTAGATGATATGGAAAACTCATCAAATGTCATAAAAATGGATGATGCCATCGCAGATCAGGCAGCCCTGTGGTTTAAACGCATGTCTGATACAGTGCCACCTACACCAACCACAAGAGCCACCTTTGAAGCTTGGCTTAACGCAGACACACGGCACAAAGAAGCCTATAACGACTATATGGCCATATGGGAAAACAGTGCCTTCACCGCTGCCCTTGAAGACCTTGCTCATGAGGCAAATGGCGAAACAGAGGAAAGCCTATTTGCCGCGCCAGCAAAAGAGCCGCAGGCAAGGCACTTTCCGGTTTGGCCTGCTCTTTCAGCGCTGGCAGCCAGCCTGCTGATTGCCGTTTCTACATGGCTTTATGTGGGGGGCTGGCCAAGTCCCGCTGAAATCACCCACCACGCAACAAAAGTGGGGGAACAGAAAACCATCCAGCTTGCTGATGGTACCGCCATTACCCTGAACACTGACACCCGCCTGCAGGTGGCATATGACAGAAGCACAAGACAGGTGTTCATCAGTCAGGGTGAAGCCTATTTTGAGGTAGCAAAGGAAGAACGCCCTTTTCATATTGAAGGCGGTACAGGCAAAATAAGCGTGCTTGGCACCAGTTTTGACGTGCGTATCGGCCATAACCAGATGACCGTGAGTGTGGACAGCGGCCGCGTTGCCGTGAGCCCGCTGCATGCAACAGACCAACGCCTTGAAGTGGGGGTAAGAGAGAAAATCGCTGTAACAGATAAACGCCTTGGCACTATTCAACAGGCCCCCACAGATGTGGCAGACTGGCGTGACGGCTGGCTGGAATTTAATGACGAATCGCTCGCCACCGTCGCGGAAGAGCTGGACCGTTATTATGACGGCGACATCCGCCTTTCAGGCGAGGCCCTTTGGCGCCTGCGCGTAACAGGCCGTTTCAACCTCACTGATGTAGAGCGCGCCACCAGCATTCTCGCCAAAAGCCTTAAATTAAACATCAGCAAATCAAAGGCTGGTGAGTTGGTTCTTGGCTAACCATCAGCGTGCCTTGCCCAAAAAATATTGTCCGGGTTCTGGCACAAATTCCGTCATCACCTCCGAACCAACAAAAAATTAACGGTTCACCAATCGTGAAAAAGTCCCTCGCCTAAGGCTCGGTGTACTTTTTCACGGGAGGTTGTTTTGACTGATCCGCCTTTGAGGCGGCTCTGCAGGCGGGTCAGGCTTATTTGCTCGCTTGTCAGTCCATTCGGCTGACAAGCCAGTTTCAAGCGTTTGGGCAACAAGCCTCAAACGCTTGAAAAAGACAATTGGTTAAGCAGGAGAAGAACCGCTTCTAGCCTGCTTAACGCCTTAAAAACTAAAGGAAAGTACACTGAGCACCGCGAAGGACTTTTCTTTACCCGGTTCGATGGAATAAAGGGATGATGGGAGAAAACCGAATGTCCAGAAGTCACAAGACATTATTACAAACAACGGCCTTGTGTTCCGTGATGGCAAGTGGGCTGTTAGCCATGTCACTGCCCTCAGTAGCAGAAACAACAACCAACTATGCCCAGGCTGAAGCAAGATTAGAGCTCAGCCTTTCAGGCAAAACCATTGCAGAAGCCCTGCAGAGCATTTCCAGGCAAGCCGGGTTTCAACTCGCTGGCAATGCAGCCTATCTGGAAGGCGGCATGAAAAGCCCGCTGGTAGGCAGCTATACAGCCCGTGATGCCGTGAATACATTGCTGGCAGGCACTGGCATCAGCTATGAATGGGATGGCACAGACACCCTGATTATCACGGGGCGTGAGACAAAAACTCTTCAAGATGGGGCTGGCTCCGATAGCGATGGCAGAAATACCTTCGTGCTGGAAGAAATTATCGTAACCGCCGAAAAACGCGCAGAAAGCCTTCAGGATATTCCGATTGCGATTTCTGCGTTTACAGGAGAGAGCATTGAACGTTCTGGAGTGACAGGTATTCAGGATTTGAAGCAGGTTGCCCCCAGCTTGCAGTTCAGTGAGACGCAAGGTATTGAAATGTATGTATCCATCCGTGGTGTTGGATCAGATTTGAGAAATGTTGGGGCAGAACCAGGTGTGACGATCACGCAGGATGGTGTACCATTTTCCAACCAGGTATTGTTTGATGCGGATTTTTTTGATGTAGAACGGGTTGAAGTTCTGCGGGGCCCTCAGGGAACAATCAATGGCCGCAATGCAACGGGTGGAGCTATTAATATACATTTGAAGCGGCCCACAGATGAGTTTGAAGCGGGTCTGAAAGCCACTGTTGGTAACTATGACCGCATGGCATTGGAAGGCCATTTAAGTGGCCCAATAATGGGTTCTGGTGTTCGGGGCAGGCTGGCTGTTCGATCTGACAGGTCTGATGGTTGGTTGACGAACACATACAGAAATGAAAATCATTTTGAGACGGACAAGATTCAAATCAGAGGGTCATTGCTGGCTGATTTGGCTGAGAATGTTGAAGCTTATCTGGTGTTGGATGGCATGATCGACAGAGGATCTATTGCATCGGCTTTGGACCTAGGGCCCCTGCGCCCTGATACCCCGAGTTTCTCAGAAGTGCTCGGCGTACCAGGACTGGACCGTGAAAATTTGGAATATCAGGCTAATTACCCCAACACCCGAAAAGTAGAAAATTATAAAGCATCCCTAAAATTAACGTGGGATATTTCACCTTCTACCACAGTCACCGCTATTAGCGGATATGTGGATTATAAGCAAAACCGGCAGGATGATTTTGATGGAACCATTATTGATGGTTCCAGCTTTGACAGTACGGTTGTTGATGTATGGCAACTTTCACAAGAAGTGACTTTAACAGCGGACCTGACTGATCGGTTGGATGTTGTAGCTGGGGGGCTATATATGCGCGCCACGGTTGAAGAGCCGCTGGATTTTGGTTTGCCCTTTGCTGGCTTTCCATTAGGGTCCTTCATTTTACTGCCTGAGCAGGATTTGAATTCCTACGCTGTTTATACACAGTGGCGTTATCGTTTAAGTGATGAGTTAAGAGTTTCCCTTGGTGGACGTTATACCCACGATAGAAAAGATTATTATGAAGAAGATATCATCCTGGGAACATCGGCCACGCTGGAGGATACCCAAAACTGGGGGGCTTTTACACCACGTCTTTCTCTGGATTATACGCCAACAAATGATCTGACTTTTTATGCAAGCATTGCCCGAGGGTTCAAGGCGGGAGGCTTCAATACTTTTGGTACGGTTGGCGGTAATCCCAACTCTTTTAAGCCGGAATATGTGTGGAGTTATGAGGTTGGGTTGAAGTCCAACTGGCTTGAGAATCGCGTCAGGTCTGCCATTTCCGGTTTCTATATGGATTATACTGATCTGCAGCAATCACTTTTGATTATTATTGGTGATGCAGCTATTCCTACTCAGACTGTGAGAAATGCAAGCTCTGCAAAAATTTATGGTGTAGAGATGGAATTGGAAGCATTAGTCTCAGATAATTTCAAGTTGAATGCCAGCGGTACATGGTTGGATGCCACGTATGGTGACCTGTTAAGTAATGATCAGGTTTTTCCAGAATTGGGGGAACGTGACCTGACGGGAAACCGGTTAGTACGCTCCCCGGAGTGGCAATTTAGCGTATCTGGCGACTATAGTGTTGATGTTGGTGAAAATCTGGAACTCAGATTGCGCGCCGATTATCAGTGGCAGGATAGAATATATTTTTCTTTCTATAATCACCAGTTGGACTCTCAGGCAGCTTACGGTTTGCTGAATTTGTCTGCTTCTCTTGGCAGCCTTGATGGGAAATGGGTTTTAACCGCCTTTGGCCGTAATGTGCTCGATAAACGCTATGATGCCGGTTCTTATGTTCAGAACATTGGTGGCGTATTGGAGCGTTACGGGGACATTGGTGCTCCACGGATGTATGGGTTAAGCCTCGCCTATAATTTCTAGGACCAAACTAATCTGACACCAGTCGCAATAGCGACTGGTGTTTTGTCTCAGCGAGTTATGGTGTGGAGAATATATCATGAAGAACATAGTTACCTTTTGCTCTTGGTGGGGCCGGATAGTGATGGCCTTTAGTTTTGTTTTCTGGAGCGTTTTGGGGATCAAGGCGGCAGAAGCCGGAGAGTTTGAAATGAAAACAGTGCAAGTCAGTGGTGTGAGCCTTGCCTATCAGGTTTATGGCACGGGCAAGCAGGATTTGCTATTCGTCCATGGCTATGCCGTGCGCGGCTCTCTTTATGAACCCCTGTTTAAAGCCTTGGGGAAGGATTTTAGAATTACCGCGCTTGATATCCGCGCTCATGGCGGCTCCGCCAGTGTAACACAGGGGTTTGTTCTGAAGCAGATAGCGCAAGATATAGTAGCCGTGGTCGAAAAACTGGGTCTGAATAAACCTGTTTATGTGGGGCATTCGCTGGGTGGCCTGCTGGGGTTGATGGCAGAGCTTGAAAAGCCCGGCCTTTTTCCGGCTCTGGTGATGTTAAATCCGGCATCAGCGGACGGCGGCAAGGGGGCCAGCCCAGAAGTGATTGAGCGAGCTATTAAAGACCATGGAAATAAAAAGGCCATGATACAACATTACAAGTCCATGTATGTGAAACCTGTCTCAGACGCTGCTTTGCAGGCTATTGTAGAGATAGCCTGTCTGTTAGCGCCAGAACCCCATCGTCAATATCTTATGGAAGAATTCCCTAATATAGATATCTCAGCGCAGTTACCACAGATAAAAGCCCCTGTGCTGTTTATGAATGGGGCAAAAGACATCGTGATTTCACCAGAGGCCCAGCATCAGACGGCCATAGCCTTACCTGCCTATAAGGAGGTTATTCTTTCTGATGAAGGCCATATGATGCCCCTTGAATCACCAGAACGGACCGCAAAAGAAATAATCAGTTTTTATGAGAATGAGTTAAGCTTACGGTAAGGCCTAGAAAATGTTGTAAGGAGAGCAGTTGCTCTCCTTATTTGCTTTTATCTTAATGCCGCCAGTTTACCCCTGTTTTCACTGAGGCAGCCTGAGTGCCTCAACCTGCTTTTCAATATCATCAAAATAGGCTTCTGCCTGACGCATATAAGCGGCCATATCCAGCAGAATGCGTTTAATATCAACCCATTCATCATTGGTGAAACAGGCATGATCAAGCGGCGGGCGTTTGCCCTCCTCTATCTCCTGCATGATGGTTTGCAGGCGGCGATCTGTCAGGATAAGCGGCACCTCCATCACCTGATGGTTGGCAAAGGCATCAGGGCGCCTTGGCAGGCTCACTGTTTTTACCACTGTCTCCACCTTCACAATCGGTGCGGCAGGTGATGGCGGCGAGCTCACGCAAGCGGCGGTTAAGCTCAGCACGCATAGCGCGTTCAGCCACTTGAGGGCGTTTTTCAATTGCATTTTTCCAGGCTCCCATTCGTTGACGCGTCTTTTGCAGCTGCTGGTCTTTTTCTGCGAGAATGCGGGCATTTTCCTGTGCGCGGAATTTCTGCCGTTCGGCCTCTACGGCTATTTCTTTTTCCATCTCCGCCACTTTCAGGGCATTATCGGCAGCAGCCTTTGTGGCGGTATCAGCACGCAGTTTTTCCCCCGCCAGTTCTACCCTCGTGCGCTCATGGGCGGCCTGTTCGGATTTCCACAAAAACCCCAGCGCCAGGCTGGCCATAAGCCCCAGCCCGCCCGCCATTAATGTGCCTTGCAATCCAAACATCAGGCATAGACCTCAGGGCGATAAAGCGCCCAGTCATTCAGGAATTTTTCCTCTG
>JBNKGK010000228.1:0-5916 GCA_050289785.1 Kordiimonas sp. | reverse complement strand
ATATCAAACGACTCGACCAAATGCGGCAAAAATGTCCACCCAATTGCAATTGGGCTAGATTCTCCCTACATCTCTTGCAATTAATGTGACAAAAAGCGGTATATCCCTGTTATATCATCGCTATACACCATTTAAGGGTAAGATATTATGACTGCGATTTTCTGGTTGGTTGACGCTCTCCTGGGTTTTTACGCTCTCGTGCTGCTGATTAGCGTGATTATGAGTTGGCTTGTGAACTTCGGCATCGTGAACACACATCAGCCTTTTGTGAGGTCAGTTGGCTATTTCCTGCATGCCCTTACCGAACCAGCCCTTGGCCGCATTCGCCGTTTCCTGCCAGACCTTGGCGGCATTGATATCTCCCCTATTCTTTTGTGGTTTGGTATCTATGCACTGAGGGTTCTTCTACGGGCAGACATCGCCCCACTGTTCGGTGTTTATGGCTACTGATTTTTGGGAAGAGGTGGCGGACGGCATCACACTGACTATCCGTCTGACCCCCAAAGCCGCGAGTAACAGGCTGGACCGCATTGAAGCGGACGCAGACGGCCATAAAAGGCTGCGCGCTACAGTCACCGCCGTCCCTGAAAAGGGAAAAGCAAACACAGCATTAATTAAATTAATATCTAAAAAACTGCGGTTGCCCAAAACCACTATTCGCCTTATAGCAGGTGACCAATCCCGCTCGAAGAGGCTGCACATCTCAGGCGATCCGGATACATTGAAATCCGCCCTACACTCTTCGCTCCGGGAAAATGGAATAACATATTGATACCGAAGTGTTTTATTAATGGAGGCCTCCATGCCCGCAAAAATAATCGATGGTAAGGCATTTGCCGCAAAGGTTCGTGAAGGCGTGGCACAGGATGTGGCCACCCTTAAAAAGAAACATGGCATCACCCCCGGCCTCGCTGTTGTGATTGTGGGCGCAGACCCCGCAAGCCAGATTTATGTCCGCAACAAGGTGAAGCAGACCAGCGAAACCGGCATGAACAGCTTTCACTTCGAGCTGCCTGCAGAGACCACGCAAGAAGAGCTGGTCGCCAAAGTAGAGGCGCTGAATGCAGACCCCGCCGTAAACGGCATATTGGTGCAGCTTCCCCTGCCGAAACATATTGATGAAGCCGCTATCATTGAAACCATCGCGCCAGAAAAGGATGTGGACGGCTTTCATGTGATCAATTCAGGCCTGCTGGCCACAGGGGGACAGGGCACCATCCCCTGCACACCGCTTGGCTGCCTTCTCATGCTGCAAGATGAACTGGGCGACATGAGCGGCAAAAAAGCCCTGGTTGTCGGGCGCTCCAATATCGTTGGCAAGCCGATGGCACAGCTTCTGCTGGATGCCAACTGCACGGTGACCATCGCCCACAGCCGCACCAAAAACTTGGCAGATGAAGTGGCTCAGGCAGACATCATCGTTGCCGCCGTTGGCGTGCCAGAACTGGTGAAAGGCGCCTGGGTGAAAGAAGGCGCCACCGTGATTGACGTGGGCATGAACCGCCTCACCAAAAAAGATGGCAAAACCAAACTGTTGGGTGATGTGGAATTTGAGGCCGCTGCCGAGCGCGCCGCTGCCATCACCCCTGTGCCCGGCGGCGTTGGCCCCATGACCATTGCCTGCCTGCTTAAAAACACCATTACAGCTACATGCAGGCAAAAAGGCATTAGCCTTTAACTGCTTCTACCGTTGACGTGAGAGAGATAGCAGGGCACCCTCTCACCTCCATCTGTCAGCGAGGTAGAATGATGAAACAAGTTGCCGCCTTTTCTGCTCTTCTTCTGGCCCTTTCAGCTTGCACGAATGCAGCTGAGCAGAAGCAAAGTACCGATTATGAAATCACCACAGAAGCGCTGGCAGGCCACATTGAAACGCTGGCCTCTGATGAATTTGGTGGGCGCGCACCGGGCACAAAGGGCGAAGACCTAACAGTTGCGTACCTTGAAAAAATGTTCAAACAGGCAGGGCTGAAACCCGCCAATAATGGCCAATACACTCAGGCCGTCCCACTTGTTTCTATCGAAACTTTAGGCTCTCCTGAAATGGTCATCAAAGGGGCTGGCGGCACACTCGCCCTTACCCATAAAAAAGATCAGGTGATGTGGACCCGCAGGCAACAGAAAGCCGTGAGCGTGGCAGAGAGTGACCTGGTTTTTGTGGGTTACGGCATTAATGCGCCAGAACGTGGCTGGAATGATTATGAAGGCGTGGATGTAAAAGGCAAGACAGTGTTGATGCTGGTGAATGACCCCGGTTTCATCACGGAAGACCCGGCCCTGTTTAACGGCAAAACCATGACTTATTATGGCCGCTGGACCTATAAATTTGATGAAGCGGCAAGGCAAGGGGCTGCTGCTGCCATTATCATCCACCAGACCAAACCAGCCGCTTACCCTTGGTCAACAGTCGAAAACAGCTGGGTTGGTCCACAATTTGGCATGGTGCGGGAGGAAAAGGGCCAGAATTTCAGCCCTATTGAAAGCTGGGTGACAACAGATGTGGCAGACAAACTGTTTGCCATGGCGGGCCTGAACCGTAGCGAGCTTGAAAGTGCGGCAGCCAAACCCGGCTTCAAGGCTGTGCCGATGACCCTGAAGATGAGTGCTGGATTTGAAAACAGCCTAGGCACAGCCAGTTCCCAGAATGTGGCCGCCTATGTTGAAGGCAGCGAGAAACCGGATGAGTTTTTCATCTATATGGCGCACTGGGATCATTTGGGCACAGACCCAAACGCGGAAGGCGATGGCATCTATAATGGTGCGCTTGATAATGCCTCAGGCACCGGTGGCCTGCTGGAAATAGCCCGGCGCTACGCTGGCACGGCAGAAAAACCAAAACGGTCTGTCCTGTTCCTCGCTGTGGCAGCTGAAGAGCAAGGGCTGCTTGGCTCTGCCTATTATGCAGAGAACCCCTTGTTCCCTCTTTCAAAAACAGTGGGGGGCATTAACATGGACGGCCTGAACTATTATGGCCCTACCTATGATCTAACTGTTGTTGGCCTTGGCAATTCAGAGCTGGATGACTATCTGGAAGCTGCGGCTAAAGCACAGGCCCGGGTGCTGGTACCAGATCAACACCCGGAAAAAGGCTATTTTTACCGGTCTGATCACTTCTCGCTCGCCAAGAAAGGCGTGCCGATGCTGTACCCCGACGCAGGCTTCAACCACCGGGAGAAAGGCCGGGAGTATGTGGAGGTTCTGACGGAAGACTATATCAATAACCGCTATCACAAACCGGCCGATGAATATGATGAAAACTGGGTACTCACCGGGGCCGTGGAAGATTTGAACCTCTTCTATACAGCAGGGCGGCTGGTTGCCAATTCCACCGAATGGCCTAACTGGCATGAAGGCACCGAGTTTAAACAAATTAGAGACCAACAGCTCGCTAGCCCATAGCAGGAGCCTTTGCACATGCCTTTAAAACAAAATTTCATATTGATGGCACAGTATAATAGCTGGATGAACGAGCGCCTTTACAATTATGCTGCAGATATGGGCGGAGAAAAAATCAAAGAGCCAGCAGGGGCTTTCTTTGGGTCTATCTTCGGCACACTCAACCACATATTGGTGGGGGATACCTTCTGGCTAAAGCGATTTGCAGAACATCCTGCCGGATATGGCGCCCTTGCCCCCATGCTGGACACGCCTTACCCATCCGGCCTGAACCATGTCCTGTATACAAGCTTTGATGACCTGAAAGCCGCGCGGAAAAAAACTGACGCAATGATCATTGGCTTCTGTGACGAATTAACCGAAGCAGACCTGGATTATATTTTCCCCATCACCAACACGCGTGGTGAAAAATACCAGAAGCAATTCGGCTATTTATTGCAACACTTCTTCAATCACCAGACCCATCACAGAGGCCAGATCAGCACCCTGTTCAATCAACAGGGCATTGATATTGGCGTGACAGATCTGGTCGCCATTATTCCTGAAGCATAATCACCCCTGCCGAGGGTCAGTATCCACCATCTCGGGCTTTTGCATCACGGTACTATGCCAAGCAGCAAGGCCTTGGTTTTCTGTCTTCCAATCAAGCTCAGGCAGGCGAAAGGCCAAATAATCCAGCGCACAGGCAAGGCCAATACTGCCAAAACCCCAGTTTTTCAGGGCAGGCAAATAATTAGCTTCAGCATAAGCAATGGAACGGATAATAGCATTCTGCCAGCGCTCCAGCCAATAGGCTGATACTTCGGCATCCGCACGGCGGTTTTCAAATACGGTGGAAACAGCTGCATCCATAATGCCATCGGCAACAGCCTGCACCTGGAGTTGCGCAAAATAATCAGCGCCGGTGCGCTCAGCCCCTGCCACTTCCAGAAGATGCTCGATAATCACCGGGCTATCGAAAATCACTCGGCCATCATCCGCCACAAGGGTGGGCACTTTGGCAAGCGGATTGACTGTATGCAGGGTACTGCCCTCTGCCAGTGAACTACCAATTTCAAGGATGATTTTGTCACCCAGCCCCAGGCTTTTTGCTGTCACTAACGCCTTGCGGGAATAGGGGGATGTGGTGGAATAATAAAGCTTCATCACTGTTTCCGTTTATCTTTTCAGATCGCCATTAATCACATAACGCAGAATATCAACCACCTGCGCTGGTGTCTCACAGGTAGCAAGCGCAGCACCATCCACTTCTTTCAAGGGGTGTGTTAGCTCAGGCGCGTGCTGCACGATCAGGCTTTTACCAAGGGCGGCGGCATAACCCGCATCAAAGGCTGCGTTCCACTGTTTGTATTTATCGCCGAAGCGCACCACAACAATATCAGCATCCTGAATAAGCTTGCGGGTGCGAATAGCATTCACCTTTGCACCCATATGATCACGCCAGAAGGCTGTTCCGGGCTCACCCAATATGGCAGCACCGCAATCATCTGAATCTTCATGCACGGTTACCGGGGCAGAGAAAGAAACAGGCAAACCGGCGGCCTTTGCACCCTCTGCAATTTCTTCCCGCCAATCTGTGTGAATTTCCCCTGACAGATAAACCTTCCAGCTCGTCGCGCTCATGAAAATTCTCCCATTTTAAGTAACAACAAAACAATGGTGAGTGTGATAACAGACCCAACCGTGGATAGAAACACTGATGTTGCAGCCCGGCGTTCCCCCACCTGTTGCTGGCAGGCAAAGCTATAGGCCATCATCCCGCCCGGCATGGCGGCCATAAGCGTGGCAACCCCCACCCACAGCCCCGGCAAGGCCAAAACCAGATGAGTCATCGTAAACACAAAAACCGGCAGAATGGTAATTTTCAGCAAAACCGCAGCAGAGGCTTGCCACAAATCCCCCCTGATAGACACGCTCGAGAGCGCCAAACCGGCTGCAAAAAGCCCAACGGGTGACGCCGCTGCTGCGGGCAATGCCACCACACGCGCCAACCATTCCGGCACCGGGATAGAGAAGGCAGACCATGTGAGGCTGACCGCCAAAGCAATCAGTATGGGGTTCTGGGCAATATTCATCAGCGTGCGCTTCCACATGTCTGCTTTGCCGCCGCTTTTACCCGTTTCCACCAGCAGGGTTGTGATGGGCATCAGGCTGAGGGAATGAAAACTGATAAGCAACAAAAGAACACGCACCCCTTCCTCACCATAGGCACCATGGATCACCGGAATCCCGATAAAGGCCCCATTGCTGAAACAACTGGCCAGGGCAAAGACACCTTGCTCTGCAAGTGTGAGCCTGAAAATATAACGGGCCGTCAGCACCGCTAACAGATACACCCCCGCAAGGGAGATATAATAGCCAGCCACCAGAACAAGCTCTGACGCATGGGGCAGGTGGCTTGGGGCCAAGGCTCTGAAAAGCAAGGCGGGAATGGCCACATACCAGACAAAAGCAATCAGAGAGGCGCTGGCACCAGCCGGAAACAAGCTTGTCTTCCCAAGATACAGCCCAAGCAAAATG
>JBNKGK010000227.1:240-5933 GCA_050289785.1 Kordiimonas sp. | reverse complement strand
GGTGCTGCTTTCTGCGGCTGATAATGGGGCGGGCTCTGTATTGCAGGTGCGGCACGGCATGAACGGACTTTCGTCTGCTGAGCCGGTTTCCCTGAAGCAGGCAACAGCTTGGCAGCAAAGCCAGTTTATCTTCCGGGAGGAGCCACTTGAGCAGGCGCTGGCGGAGATCAATCGCTATTCCCATACCAAAATCATTTTGGGGGATAAGGCTTTGAACAGCATTCGCCTGAATGGTGTTTTCCATACCAGCAACCCGGATGTCATTTTGAAGGCGCTGAAAACCTATTTCCCTATTGAGGTGATGGCTGGAGAAGGTGGCAATATGGTTTTGTTGCCACGTGAGGGATAAATTGTGAGCGGATAATGCCTCTGTTAATTTTTTCTTGAGGCAGGGTGAGGTAAATTTTCAGAACAACGTTTTACGAGGGCACAGCAGGCCTGAAAATTTGTGGGAGGCCTGCTGACAAGGGAATGAGAAATAGGGGAGTGTTATGAAACACCAAAAGAAAACAGGAAATGCCCTTTCCGTAGAACGCCGTGTCTTCTCTGCCACCAAAGCCATGCTTTATGCAGGTGGTGCCATGATGGCGCTGGCTGCGGGTGCAGGTGCCATGGCCGCACAGGCGGCTGAGTTAAGCTCTGAAGTGCGCCAGTTCAATATTGCCGCAGCCAGCCTGCCAGAGGCCCTGAATGAATTTGCCTCCAGCACCAAGTTAAACATTCTTTTCTCAACCACCTTGGTGGAAGGGAAAAGTGCCGCGCCCCTGAATGGCCGCTACAGCAGCAAAGAAGCATTGAACATGCTGCTCGAGGGCACTGGCCTTGCCTATGATATTGATGAGGATAACACTGTTTATATCCGCCGGGATCATAGCGAGAATATGGCGGGTTCCGCTAATGGCAACGCAGCAGACGCAGACGCCAAAGAGGCCGCTTTTGTGCTTGAAGAAATTGTGGTGACAGCTACAAAGCGTTCCACCAGCCTGCAGGATACAGCTTTGTCCCTGAGTGTGCTAACAGGCGACAAGCTGGAAAAGCGCGGGATTACATCCATCAATGATTTTATCACAACAGTGCCGGGTGTTAGCCTTGCCAGCTCTGAGCCAGGTGAACCTAAAATCATTATGCGTGGCATTGCTACCAATAACCTTGGCCAGGGTAATTCCACCGCGTCTGTCTATGTGGATGAATTTACCATTTCCTCAATCAGTTCTGCAGGCACCCCTGATGTCAGGTTGGTTGATGTGGCACGGGTCGAAGTCCTTAAAGGCCCGCAGGGCACAGTTTATGGTCAGGCTGCCATGGGCGGTGTGGTTCGTTATATCACCAATAAACCAAGTACAGAAGGGTTCGAAGGCGGTGTAAGCGGCTATGGTTCCTTCACCGATGGCGGTGGTTTTAATCAGGGCCTGCAGGGCTATGTAAACGTGCCGGTGACCGATAACCTGGCTCTGCGTTTCGTGGGTTATCATTATGATAACAGCGGTTTTATTGATGTTGACCTGTTACATGCCTTCGGCCCGGATAGCGCCGAGAATGTGGATACAGAAAATACCCGCGGTGGTCGTGTTGCCCTTAAATGGGATATCACTGAAAATATAGGCTTTGAAGCCACCTATCTGTATCAGCAGGTGGATGTGGGCAGTGAACGGAAGATCACACCTTCCTACACGTCAACCCCCTATACGTTTCCTGTGGTGACAGCGCCAGGTTTTGTCGATATCGACGTTAACAACCCTTCGCTGACAAAGCGTTATGGTAACGAGCCTTATGGTAGGGGCTATAATGTGCTGAACCTGAAGCTGGATGCCTCTTTTGATCTGTTTGATGTGAGTATCATGGGGGCGCGTAAGGAAGTGACGACCTTCCGAGGTGAAGTGATTAACGAATATGTTGATATCTCTCATGGTGTACCCTCTCCAACAGATCAACGTTCTAATACGGATGTGGATACGCTGGAGGTTCGGCTTGTCTCTAACACGGGCGATGACAGCATGTTCAACTGGCTTGCTGGCTTCTGGTATGAAGATAGCGATCGGTATTATGATACCTACACCACCTACTATGGGCCTGATATCTCGCTGTTTGGTTTTATTCCCCTGACAAACGGTCAGGTTATAGAAAACTTCAGGGTGTCGCGATGGGGTAAGGAATATTCGGGTTATGGTGAACTGGGCATCAACTTCACAGAAAAAGCTTCTCTCACCCTTGGTTACCGTCGTTCTCATGTAGAAACAGAAATCGGGGATATTATCTTCGGCGGCGGTTCACTAGGCGGTATCGACACGACGGCAACAGAAAATATCAACACCTATAAGGCTAATCTGGAATATCGTGCCACAGATGATGTGCTGTTTTATCTGCTAGCTTCCTCCGGCTATCGTCTTGGGGGCTTTAACCCACCTGCTGTATTAACCGGTACACCAGCTTCCACCTATGGCACAGACAGCCTGTGGAACTATGAACTGGGGGCCAGAACCACATGGCTTGATGGTCGCCTGACGTTCAATGCCGTTGCTTACTATGTGGACTGGAGCGATATCCAGTTGCCAACGCTGGACCCGCTTACTTTTGTGGTGACTAACCAGAACGCAGGTAAGGCTGAGGTGAAAGGTCTGGATATAGAAAGTAATTATTACATCACTGATAATTTCTCAGTAGGGGCTAATCTTTCCTATACCGATGCAACCTTGAAAGAGGATTACCCAACAGCTTCTGCCTTTGCAGGCGACAGGCTGCCGGGTTCTTCCAAATTCTCTTATGCTTTGTTTGCTGATTTCACCCATCCTGTGAATGATGATTGGGAACTGAGCGTTAGGGGCACTCACCGTTATATTGGGGGCAGACCTAATGCCTTTGCCGGGGAGGCACAAAAGCTGTATTTGCCATCCTATAGCCTTACAGATGTTCGTGTTGGCCTGAGTCATATAGATGGCATGAATGTTTCCCTGTTTGCGGATAATATTTTCAACAACATGGGTGTGGCTGCTTACCAAAAAATGGGCCATTACTTTGGCCAGTACCGGCTGACTAACAGGCCCAGAACCATAGGCATCAATCTGGGTTACGATTTCTAAAGAACGCTAATTGAAGTGTGTTAGGGCGGCGCTCATTCGGGCGCCGTTCTTTTTTTTTGAAAAAAAATCATTCCAGACATGAGGATTTATTTTCCTGTTTCGGCTTCCTTTTTATGGCGAGCAAAAATTGTAGTGATTTGCAGCTGTGAGGGTTTGCCTGTTTCCGCTACAATAGGGGAATGAAATGGAAGAGGGAAAAAGGGGAGAAGCCAGTGTCTGGCGCGTGTAAGGCTACGGCGAAAGTCGTGCCGGACGGGGCGGTTCCCTTGCCGGTGCCGGGGCATGACAGCGAGCCCGCTGGGCCTGATGTGGCGGATGCCTATACTAAATATCAGCAGTCGCTGGTGGGCTATTTCCGGCGCAAGTTGCCGGTGGATGAAGACCCGGAAGATATGGCCCAGCAGGCCTTTACCCGGCTAATGGAATATGGCGGAAAATCAGAAATAGAAAAGCCCAGAGGCCTTTTGTTCCGCATTGCCAGAGGTTTGGTGACAGACAGGCTGCGCTGGCGCCGCGCGCATGCGGTGGCCGAGCATGAGCCCGTGGATGAACGCCATCTGGTGAGCGTGTCACCTTTGCAGGATGATGTGCTTGCGGGCAGGCAGGATCTGCTCTCCTTCCGGCAAAAGCTGGAAGACCTCCCCCCTCGCTGCAAGGAAGTTTTTGTGCTGCACCGTGTGTTTAACATGTCTCAGAAACAGGTGTCTCAGCATCTGGGCATCTCTATCAGTGCGGTGGAAAAGCATGTGGCGAATGCAGTGTGTAAGTTACAAGACAGTATGAAGGATATGTCATGACACGGGATACAGAAAATAATCAGGCTGTGTCTGATAAGGTGGTAAAAGCCGCGCGGGAAGAGGCCGCTATCTGGTTTTTCAGGCAGGCCCATGGGGCGCTGAAGGCAGACGACAGGCAGCGTTTTGATAGCTGGTTATCAGCAAGTCCGGTGCATGAAAAAGCCTATAGCGAGACCTCTGTCTTTGTGGAGGGCACGGATCAATACACCCGGAACCCGGAAATGAAGGCCATGTATGGCCATTTTCTGGAAAAGCAGACTGTTCAGGCAAAAACAGTATCGTCCTGGCTTTCTGGCCTGTTTGGGGTGCGGCCTGCCTTTGCTTTTGGGGCGGCAGCGGCTTTTCTTCTTATGGTGGGGGCCACGTTTTACAGCCTTTATGCGCCGGTTTCCTATGAAACGGCGGTGGGTGAGCAGCGTACGGTGGAGCTGGCAGATGGCACGGTGATGACGCTGAACACAGGCACGCGTGTCTCTGTGGCATACCGGCCCGGTGGGCGCAGTATCAACCTGAAACAGGGGCAGGCTCATTTTGATGTGGTGAAGGATGAAGAACGCCCTTTCACCGTTGAGGTGGAGGATAGTATCGTCACTGTGCTGGGCACTGCCTTTGATGTGTATAAAAAGCCGGAAGGGAATGTGCTTGTCAGTCTGCTGAGTGGGGCCGTGAAAGTGCAGCAACAGCAGCAGGGCCAGATACTCAAGGTGGCGGATGAAACAGAGCCTGCAGCCCAGGTGCTGCTCAGCCATGCGGGTATTTCCCCCGTTATGCGGCCAGACAGGGTGAGTGTGCAGGCTTGGCAGAAACGCCAGTTTGTCGTGCATGATATGCCGCTTGCCGATGTGGTGGCTGAGATCAACCGTTATACGCCGAACAAGATTAGGCTTGGGGGAGAAGCGCTACACGACATACCGGTAACAGGTGTGTTTCCCACGGATGCGGTGGCAGCTGTTAAGATTATAGAAAACTATTTTGGTGTATATAGCACTGAAGGGGAAAATGGCGGCCTTGTGCTGCTGTCAGAGGAAGAAAATGCACAACAGGGATAATTTTTTTGCGCATGGCATGAGGTTTTTTGCTCTCGCTTCGGCTTTATCAAACAGGGAATGAGAAAAACTTGTTTTCTGGTCAATGAGTGGGAGGATAAACAATGACCTTTAAAGCAAATAGCATACAAAAAATCCGCGGTCAGCTTCTGGCGACAGCAAGCGCTTTGATGATCTGTTCATCTGGTGCAGCCCTGGCAGTGGATGATACCCGGCCCGTGAGCCTGGCAGCGCAGGATATGAAAACCGCTCTTGAGGCGATAGCGCAAGAGCGCGGTGTGAGCGTGATTGCCCGCTCTGATTTTCTGGCAGGCAAAACAGTGCCAGCCATTTCTGGCAATTATTCTACAAATGAGCTGTTGCAAAAGCTGCTGCGCGGCAGTGGCCTGGCCTATGAAATTGATGAAACCGGCAATATCTATATTCGCCGCAGCGCCCATCAAATGGGTTCATTCAGCGACGCTGGCTCAGGCGCGAACAATTCCAGCAATCTGGAAGAAGATGCAACTTTCACTTTGGAAGAAATTGTGGTGACAGCCACACGGCGCGAAGCCAGCATGCAGGATGTCCCTATGTCCATGAACGCGTTTGGCGGTCAGAAGATAGAGCAAAGTGGTATCCATGATATTGTTGACCTGCAGGCACTGGCGGCTGGTCTTCACATTGGCCAGATCAACGGCCTGACCAAAATCACCCTGCGGGGTGTAGGCTCTGACCAAACGGCTATCGGTGCAGAATCCGGTGTTGCGACACACCGTGACGGTATTGTTATT
>JBNKGK010000227.1:0-230 GCA_050289785.1 Kordiimonas sp. | reverse complement strand
GGAAGTGCTGCGCGGCCCTCAGGGGACTCTCTATGGCCGTAATGCCACAGGTGGCGCGGTAAACATTATTTCCAAAGCCCCAACGGACGAGTTTGAGCTGGGCGGCAGCGCCACTTTTGGTAATTATAACCTTGTAGAAACATCCGGTTATGTAAGTGGGGCACTGGTTGGTGACAAGCTTAAAGGCCGGGTAGCTTTCAAAACCAGAGATCATGATGGCTACACCCCCA
>JBNKGK010000226.1:0-5950 GCA_050289785.1 Kordiimonas sp. | reverse complement strand
CAATCAGGATTTCCTGTCACGCATTCTCGCGGATGATCATTTTGCCGAAGGCAAAGCCAATACGACCTTTATTGAGCGACATGAGGTGGATTTGCTGGTGCCTGTGAGCGATGCCATCTTACATGAAGTGCTGGTGGCTGGGGTTACAGCCTGTGCCCTTGAGGATACGAAAGATCTGGCGCCAGGGCAAAGTGGGCCTTTCCACAGAAGTTATGATCTTGTTCATGATGATAAAGAATACATGCTTCATCTGACATATCTTGGGGGGCGCCGTTATGAAATAGAGCTGGGCGGGCACTATTATGCTGTTCAGATTGGAGGGCTGGGGTCTGCCCTCAGGTTATCCATCGACGGGCTTGAAAAGCAGTATCAGGTGCAGCCTGTTCAGAATGATCTTTATATTCATGTGCCGGGCACCGGTAACTTTGTCATCAGCCGTATTCCGGTATTGGCAGAGGAACATTCGGAAGATGTGAGTGGCGGTTATATTGCAGCCATGGCTGGGCAGGTTGTCTCAGTGCTGGTGGAGCCGGGGGCCGTTGTCGCTGAAGGTGATAAGCTGCTGATTATTGAATCCATGAAAATGGAACATAGCATCACCGCCAGAGCGGCAGGCACAATTAAGGATATCATGGTGAAAGCGGGTTCTGCTGTGCAATCGGGCATGACACTGCTTACCTTGGCATCAGATAGTGACGAAGAAAGTGGGGCGTAGAAAACCATGACAACAATGCAGGAACATATTGAAGAACTGGAACGCCGCCGCAGGGAAGCCCTTGAAATGGGTGGCCCTGAGAAAATTGCCCGTCAGCATAGCCGGGGCAAGCTCACAGCAAGGGAACGGGTGGCCCTCTTGGTAGATCCTGGATCTTTCCATGAATATGGCATGTTGGCTTCTCACCACGGTCAAAAGCCGAATGAAAAACCAACGCCTGCGGATGGTCTCGTGATGGGTGTTGGCCGTATTCACGGTAGGCCAGTGGCGCTGTTTGCTGAGGATGCGACCCTTTTTGGGGGCGCGTGTGGTGAAGTGAATGGCATCAAGCGGATGCGTATTCTTGATGTGGCACGGAAGGAAAAAATCCCGCTCATTTGTTTGCTTGATGGGGCTGGCTTCCGGGTGCAATCCATGGCGCATGGCTCTGAAGGGTCGCCAGCTATTGGCCATACGCTCCGATTTGGTCGTCACTCCGGTACGGCCCCAACTGTTGCTGTTGTGCTTGGCGCTTGTGCGGGTGAGCCAGCGCTTGAGGCTGCCATCATGGAGTATCTGATCATGGTGAAAGGCACAGGGATGCTGGCTGCCGGTGGCCCACCAGTCGTGAAAGCTTCTACTGGCCTTGATATATCCAAGGAAGATTTGGGCGGCGTTTCCATCCATGCAAGTGGCACGGGGATGGTGGATAATGTGGCGCGCGATGATGCGGAAGCCTTGGCACTAACCCGTAAATATCTATCTTACCTGCCCACCAGCGCCTGGAACTATCCGCCCTCTGTGGAGCCAAAGGATGCAAAGCCTGGCTCTGCTGAGAAGATAGACACTATTCTGCCTGAAAGCCTGCGTAACGGCTATGACATGTTTGAGGTGATTGAATGTATCGTCGATGAAGGCAGCTTCTTCGAAACCAAAGCAGAATATGGCCAGGCCCTGATCACAGGCTTTGCACGCCTGAACGGCCATAGCATTGGCATCATCGCTAGCCAGCCACTGGTGCGGGCAGGGGCCTTGTCTGGCCCAGAAGGGCAGAAGGCACGTAAGTTTATTGATCTGTGTAACGCCTATCATGTGCCGCTGGTTTCATTGACAGACACACCGGGCGTGATGACAGGGCCGGATGCAGAAAAAGAAGGGTCTTTGAAATATGGCCTGGCAGCCGCGCATTCCCTTGCTTGGGCGGATGTGCCGATCTTCTCAGTTATCCTGCGGAAAGCTTTCGGTTTTGGTGGTTCCTTAATGGCGGGCTCTTTCGGTGAGCAGACGGTGGCCATGGTTTGGCCAACAGTAGACTTCTCGTCTCTGCCTGCTGACAGTGCGGTTGAAGCCGCTCATGCCAAGGAGCTGGAGGAAGCGGAAGACAGGGAAGCCCTGTATGCGCAGTTGATTGAGCAATATTCCGCTTTCGGTGGTCCTTATCCGGCGGCAGCGACCAACAATATTGATGAGATCATTGCGCCCCATGAAACCAGAACAAGGCTTATTCAGGCGCTTGAGCTGTCGCTATCCCGGCGGCAGGAAGCAGCAAAGCCAACTGTAAAATATGGTGTTATGCCTTAGGGTAGGTGAAGCTATCATGGCTAAGATGCCTTGATTAGGTCTCAAAAAGCAGGCATTAAATGGCGCGGTACAAACCGCGCCTTTTTTGTAGTTGAGATCAAGAGAAGACAATGTCAGAGATCAGGGTAAGACCAGAAGTACAGGAAGCGATTAGAAATACAGTGGTGCCGGAAGACCAGAGCTTTGGTCGAGCGGTGCTCCCTGTGATGTGCGCAGCCCACTTTGCAAATGGTCACTGGTCTGACCTTGAAGTGAAGCTGGATAGCGAGCACCGTGTTACGGCGGGTTCCACAGCGGTGCAATATGCACAAAGTGCGTTTGAAGGCATGAAGGCTTACCGGGTGGAACAGGATGTGCCTCAGGTTTTCCGCCCTTTTGATCATGCAGCTCGCTTTAACCGTTCGGGTGCGCGCCTGTGTATGCCTGAAGTGCCAGAAGAAATGTTTGTGAAGGCCGTTAGCCTGCTGGTGGACTTATACACCGACTTTATTCCGCGGACGCGTAACAGCGCGCTTTATGTGCGCCCCACCCTGTTCGGGGCGGACTATTCCCTTGAGATCGTGCCATCCCAAACCTATGATTTCACCGTGCATGTGGCCCCCACCGTGCCATTTTCGGTTAATATGAAATCAGTGCTGATCGAGCGGGAAAATACCCGCGCGGCTGTTGGCGGCACGGGAGGTGTAAAAGCGGCAGGCAATTATGCGGCCAGCTTCCTGTCGCTCAGGAAGGCGCAGGCTCTGGGCTGTGCCACCAGCTTGTGGCTTGATCCACTCGAGAGCCGTTATATTGAAGAGCTTTCTTTAATGAACTTCTTCTATGTGGAAAATGGCCGCCTTCATACACCTGAACTGCAGGAAAGCTTTTTGCCGGGATTAACACGCCGTTCTATCCTGCAAATGGCCGGACATCTGGGCATTGAGGTGGTTGAAGAGCGCATTGATGTGAATGAGCTAATTGCAAAAGTGCAGGCCGGAACAGAGATTGAAGTCTTTTCCAGCGGCACGGCTGCGGTGATCTCGCCCATCAAATCCTTCAAGGAAGCCGATGGCACTGAAATTATCATCGGCAACAAACCCGGTGAGATCACCTCCATGCTTAGGCAAAAACTGGTGGATATTCAGGAGGGCAGAGCCGCCGATATCTTCGGCTGGATGCAGAGTGTTAGAGCCTAACGTGTTTCTGGGTTGAGGCCAATCCCGTCACTCCCGGCAAGGGCTAAAGCCCGAGGGAAGGGCTTTAGCTTTATTCTGTGTGGGTATGACGGAATAACAGTCATAATAAAATCGAAACGCTCTAAATCAGTGATTCCAGGAAATTACCAACGCTGGTGGCCAGTTGCTCTCCCTGCCTGCTGAGGAGAAGGGCTGCATGTTCCACCTCATCGGCTGCTGTGGCTGCATTTTTGAGAGAGGTGCCAACTTCCTGTGCATGTTCTGAGGCCAGAGAGGCTCGCTCGGCTGCCTCCGCGGTCAGGGCGGCCATCTGCTGGCTTGTGCCAAACTGTGACGTGACCGCATCAGCCATTTCCTTTGAGAGGCCGTTGAGGTGCAGGATGGCATCGCCCATCTGCTCAAGTGAGGTAGTGGAATTATCACTGGCATCCCGAATATTGGCCACTAACTGTTCAATATTGGTGGTTACCCCGTCGGTTTGTCCCGCAAGGGCTTTCACTTCGCCAGCCACAACAGCAAAGCCATTGCCGTGAATACCGGCGCGGGCGGCTTCAATTGTGGCATTCAGAGCCAGCATTTTGGTTGCCTTGGTTATTTGCCGTACCATGGAAACAGCACTATTGACGCCCTCAACTGCTTTCTTGAGGGAGGTGAGTTTGTCACTGGCTGTATGACCGACTTGTTCTGCATCACTGGCGAACTGAACAGATTGTTCTGTGCGAGATCCAATCTCTTCCGCTTGTGCCAGCATGGAACGCGTGGCTTCCTGTAGGCTCCGCATATCATTTAGCACATGGGTGGCGGCGGCATCTGCTTCTTCACCCTGCACAGAGGCATCTTCTACAATTTTGGTAAGTGAAGCTGCGGTGGAGCTAAGTTCTGTCGCAGCTGATGCGACAGCCTGAACAACCTGTCCAACCTCTGCTTCAAAAAGCTTACGCATCTTTTGCAATTTCAGGCGTTGGTTTTTCCGTTCGAGAATACGGCCGGTCTGTTCACCTACAAAGCCCATAAGCCTTATAAGTTCAGGCTTTAGAGCCGCTTCTTCGAATGAAAGAAACTCCATAACAGCAAGGGGGGCATTATCAACACAAATAGGGAAAGCAAAATAGCCATGCATGCCCGCCTGCTTTGCGGCTCTTGCGCGTAAAAATTTCTTTTCCGTCAACACATCGGGGATAGACATGGCAGAGCGGTTGGCAAACACTCGTCCTACTAATCCCTCTCCCGGTTTGAAGGTGGTGTTTTCTGATTGTTCCTGAAACTGTGAGACATGGGCGGGGCGTGTGTGCTCGGCCAGGTGCCATATCCTCGAAGAGACCAGCATATTCTCTTCGTTCAATGTATAAATATGCCCCATGGGCCACCGGGTGTAAGAGCAAACAGCAGCCAGACAGTGTTCAAGCGCTTCGCTTTCTTCTTCCTGTCTGGCTGTCGCTTTTGTCAAAGCTTCAAACAAGTCCAGCAATTTTGATTGTGAGTCGCCAGACTGCACCGGGGAGGGTGCTGGGTTGGGGGGAGCCTGAAGGGCTCTATTTCTTTCACTCAATACGTCATACGCTACAGTCATTACGCGCATCTCCTATAGGGGGAGGGATCGATGCAAAGGGGCTATAAGCAAAAAAAGAGCCAGAGTCAGAAAGGGCAGGGTTTCTGCGATTTTCTGTTAGCGGGTATATGATTTTTAGATTAAAAAATAGACAGTGATTAAATTATGACCGTCATGTTTTGGCCTAAATTTTATGCAGATTATGAGGGGTGTCCGATAGCTGCAAAGCCATTGATTGCATAAGGCAGGAAGCGGCGATAGGCGGACTCTAGGTCATCTGACCTGCAAAGGCCGTCTGAGAGGCGGTCGATACGGCCTGTTTGAGCTAGGCTTAGCATGAGGGAGCCTGAAAACTGCAGGAAGCCCCAATAGATATCTTCCTTTGTAGCTGTGGGTAGCGTTTTGGCGACAACTTCAATAAATTTCTCGATTACCGGGCGGTTATACTGCGTCACCAGCTCGCTATCCAGGCCTGGGGTATTATTGAGCTGTGCCAGAAGAGAAAAATGAGTGTGCCAGCCACTGTCACCACTTAGGGAAAGTTCAAACATCGGTCGGGAAAAGGCTGTGATGGCTCCCTCAAGGCTAGGATTTTCACCACTTTTTTCTTCATAGTCTATCAGCATAGCCATGCGGGTTTTATTCAGAATTTCTGCCCGCCTGCTGAATACCTGATGGATAAGGCCTTGTTTATTATCAAAATAATAATGCAGCAACGCTGTATCCACCTTTGCTTGCCGGGCAATTTGTTTGATGGTGACATTATGTAGGCCCTGTTTAGCGAATAGCTGTTCTGCAATATCGAGAATTTTATCTCGTTTGTCCGGCCCGTGAGTGTTTTTCGGGCGGCCACGCTTGCGCGGTTGTTGTGATTCTTTTGGGGTTTTCATCATCTATCAGCTCAAACTTTACTAACTATGGCAGCCCATTTGGCTGTGACGAAAGACAAGC
>JBNKGK010000225.1:0-5954 GCA_050289785.1 Kordiimonas sp. | reverse complement strand
GCCGCTTTGGCAGAGCTGGGCATGATTGTTGTAATGATGGATGGCCGAGGCACATCCTACCGAGACAAGGCCTTCAGAGACTATGGCTATGGCCTTTTCATGACGGCGGGGGGGCTGAGTGATCATGTTGCTGGGATCAAACAGCTGGCAGAACGCTATCCCTATATGGACCTTGACCGAGTAGGGGTGCTTGATTTTGACGGCAGTGATGCAGGTGTCGTGGGTCTTCTGGCTTATCCTGACTTTTATAAAGTGAGGGTAGCTGGCTCACTGTATGACCCTCGACTGGTAAAGCAGGGAGAGGTTTATATGGGCCTGACCACGGTAGAAAAACGTAACCAGGCCGTGGTATGGGGAGATAAGGTACAGAACCTAAAGGGCGAGCTGCTGATTGTGACAGGCTTGAGAGATCAGTTCTTTCACCCGAGTGTGACCTTTCATCTGACAGATGCACTTATTAAGGCCAATAAGACGTTTGAGCATTTTGTGCAACCCAACGGAGCTCATGGCTGGCGTCTGATGTATGGATTCCGCCGGATATGGGATTTCTTTACCCGTCATTTGATCGGTGGGGTCCCCCCCCCCCATGACATTAAAATACACATCGCCTGGGAAACACTGAATCCTGAGCAGCTAACTGAGGTGAAATGATCAGGCACAGTTTAAAACAGACATGAGAATTTCCTCTATTTTTAACATTTTCTGCAAAAAATATTTAATTTTGCGGCAGAAAATGCTGTTTTTTTGGGTAAAGATGACCGTGTTTGCAAGGACATTCTTTTCGGCTTTGTGTATCATACCGGAGAAGGATTGACCCTTTCAGCGTCAATGTCATTTTCCTCCCGAACGTTGGTTTCTGACAGAATTTTCTGATGTCTGATTAGTCAAGCTCATCAAAATTTCACTATGGCGCATGATTTGTGCGCCATAGCTTCAACAAAACACCCCCGTTTCATGGCAGTGGGATAAGGATGAGGTTTCGTGATGGACGATATTAACTGGTTTTCGAAGGCAGAAACAAAAACCTTTGAAGTTTATAACATTATTGGTGGCAAGAAGCTGGCGTGTGACACGAGTGAGACCGTGCAGAAGCATGCAGCGCGGGATGGCTCTCTGATCGCCGAATTCGGGGCAGGGAAAGCGGGTGATGTTGATGCTGCTGTTGCCTCTGCCAAAAAGGCTTTTGATTCTGGTGTGTGGCATAAACAGTCTGTTTACGGTCGAGCCGCAGTGCTGAAGAAGCTGGCTGACCTATTGGAAGAACATGCAGAAGAGTTTGCTCTTTATGAAAGCATGGATGTAGGCAAGCCGATTGTGAATGCACAAGGGGACGTGGCAACAGCAGCGGCCAGTCTGCGTGATGCGGCAGATGGTGCGTGCCGGCTTGGCTCTCTCTCCGCTTTGGATGGAGGCTGTTTCTCCTATCAGCTGCGTCGGCCTTTAGGTGTTGTGGCTGGTATTGTGGGTTGGAACTATCCGCTTGTTTTGGCCTGCCAGAAGGTTGGGCCTGCGCTTATTATGGGCAACAGCCTTGTTCTGAAACCCTCTGAGTTTACATCACTTTCTGCCTGGCGCCTGGCTGAGCTTGCGCTTGAAGCCGGTTTGCCTGACGGGGTATTCAATGTGGTGAATGGCCTTGGTCGCACAGTGGGAGATGCCTTGGCGCGTCACAATCATGTGCGTTTGCTCAGCTTCACAGGATCCAGCGCTACAGGCAAATTGTTAATGGTGTCTGCAGGGCAGTCCAACATGAAGCGCCTTATTCTGGAGTGTGGAGGTAAATCACCTTTCCTCGTGTTTGATGATTATGAAGGTGATCTGGATGCTTTGGCGAAAGATATTGTGATTGACACGGCCTTCCGCAACCAAGGGGCGCTGTGTGTTTCCAGCACCCGTGTGCTTTTGCAGGCGGGCATCCGGGAAAAGCTTTTACCTAAGATACTGGATGCTACACAAGCTATCACGCCAGCAGATCCTCTGCTAAAGGAAACCACCTTTGGGGCCATAATGAACAAACCACATATGGAGAAAGTTCTGGGTTATGTGCAAAGCGGCCTTGATGAAGGCGCCGAGCTTCTGTGTGGTGGCCGGCAAGTGAACACAGAGACAGGTGGTTATTATCTGTCTCCTGCCATTTTTGATAAGGTGAACCCTGCTCAGCGTATTGCAAAAGAAGAGACTTTCGGGCCGCTGGTGTCGCTGTTCACCTTTGAAACAGAAGAGGAAGCTGTGGCTCTGGCCAATGATACAGAATATGGCCTTGCCGCCTATGCTGCTACCAGCAATGCCAATCGCTTACAGCGCCTTGCGCGTGACCTGGAAGCTGGTATCGTCAGCCTTGTGGCTGACCTGGATGCTGTGCCGGGTGGTTTCTTCTTTGGTGTGGAGCCTCAGAAACAATCAGGCCTGAGTGCAGAGGGTGGTAGCGCCGGTCTCCTTGCCTACACAGCAACGTCCCATATCATGACTTATTTTAAGGGGTGAGGCCACAACACCGGCCTTGAACCTCAACAGACCTGTTATGTTAGCAAAACCACCACAAAATGATCATCATTTTGTGGTGGACAGTGAACAAAACAACGCAGAATCCAGAAAAGAAGGCATCAGAATTATCTGACGTCCTCTTTTCTGATTTAGTTAACTCACATGGTTGTGAAGTATAGGTGTTTCAGCTTTTAATGTCAGATGACATTTTCATAATAGTGTTCATGCGGTGCGCATAGATAGCTTCCAACCTGATTGTTTTATCATCTGTAATCCTGAAGAATATTGAATGGGGAAAACCAGTTACAGACCATTTGCGGAATGTATGGTGTTTTAAATCCTGATGTTTTTTCGCTTCCCTATAGAGAGCACAGGCCAAAGGCTTTTTATGGACAAACTGAATGGCATCGCCGATAGCATCAACAAACCGTCCTGCGGCCTCTGCATTTACCCTGTCTTTATAGTTCTGCGCAAAATCCAATAGCTGCCGTTTGAAGAGGGCACTCTTTTCAATTTTCCACATGACTATTTGAGGGCTTGCCGCACCTCACTGAGGTCTTGATCGCTCCAGTCGCTATAATCATCTTCCGCAAGAGATTCAGCGAGCAGGTTGTTGATATCCTTATATTCTGTCTGCTGAACATTTTCCATATAGCGACGAATTAAATCCCTGACAAACTCACTGGGCGTTTCATACAGGCCACCAGCACCGGTGATTTCACCAACAAAGTTTGCCAGCGGTTCCGGCAGGGTAGCATTCAGTCGTTTGACAGCCTTGGCTCCTTCAGTTACTGGCATAGCGCATTCCCATTCTCAATAGTGTGCAGTTTTATATTGTATAATATTGTGCAATAAAGTGCAATATTTGCACGCATAAGGCTGTGTTATAAGGTTCTTATTCATTTAGGCACCGGACAAACAGTTTTTCATAGCTTTCAGGAACGTCAGGGCAGGGGCCTCCGGTCCCGGCGATGCCAGTCTTACAGTATCAGGCTGATATATCCTTTATCAGGAACTTGACATCCATCTGTATGTGATGGCCAAATACCTGAAGTAAGTGGATGTATATACACCATAATATCAATAGACCAGCGTGTGCCGACCAAGCCTTTCGCTGCGTTTTATGACCTGAAGCTTGCGCTTAATTTCTCTTTCATCTTTGTTCATCGTGTAATGCTCCATGCAAATCAATTTACATGAGGAACCTCACAGGTTCCTACATTCCTACAAAAGGGAAGCTTGTCGAATTTTACTAAAAAGATTATTCTTAAGGGGTGGCGGGCCTATGGTGGCTTCTTTTGTATCGCTGTAGTCAGGGTGTATGTGAAAAGATGCAGGCTTTTACAAATGTTGATCAGGAACAGAAAATAAGTGGCCTGTCCAGGCTTTATGAAGCCTATTATACGGAACTTGCCAGCTTCATTCGCACCAAGGTAGGACGTGGCCCGCCTGAGGTTGAAGATATCATTCAACAAATATTTCTAGAGTATAGCCAGCAGAGCGAAAAGCAGAAGATAACAAACGCAAGGGCGTATTTGTATCGTATTGCTGCCAATATTATCTATAATTACTTCCGGCGGGCTGGTGTGGAACGACAATATGCTCAGGCTCAGTTGGCAGAGGAACAGGATAGGCCGGTTAAGGTCGGATTGGATGCCGAAAACATGCTGTTGAACAAACAACAGCTTCTTATTGTGCAAGATGTGATTGGCAAAATGCCTGCACGACAGCGCCGGGTATTTCTACTGCACCGGCTGGATCATATGAGTTACAGGGAAATTGCGCGCCGGGAAAGGCTATCGAACAATACAGTGAAGCGCGATGTCCTGAAAGCCATGGCAGAACTGAACAAAGCTATTGTTATGGCAGACGCGGAGATCAGAAATACGGTTTCTGATCTGGGAGATTGGGAAAATGGCGATGACAATGAAGCATAAAATCAGCTTATCTAAGCTGAATGACCAAGCTCTGTATTGGCATGGACGCATGCAGGACCAGGATGTGACCTTAGAGGAATGCTTTGCTTTTGAGGCGTGGCTTGATGAAAGCCCCTCGCACAAGAGATTTTATGATCTGCAGCAGGCAACCCTGAATGCGGTGCCAACCATGGAAGAAAGTTTGAGAACAGCTTATTTGCAGGAACCCGGACCTTTGGAGCCGAAAAAAGAGCAGCACTTTTTACAAGCTCTATTCCTACGTATCTCTACTGTTCTCAACCCTGTTCGGGTGGTTGTGGCAGCAGGGGCAGTTGCCGTATTTTTGCTGATGTTAAACAGCGGTCAATTGTGGACAGAAGTGCGCCATTACCAGACTAAAACTGCTGAAATCAAGGAGCTAATGCTTTCTGATGGCTCCATTATCACTTTGGGGGCTGCCTCTGAAATGGAAGTGAGCGACGGCAGTAACGAGAGAAGGGTGAAACTGATACAAGGGGAAGCCTTCTTCGATATTGAAAAAGCAGCGGAGCACCCCTTTCGTGTGGAGACAGATAAGGCAGTTGTGAGAGTGCTAGGCACCAGATTTGACGTGCATCATGGTGTGGAAGGTGTGCGTGTAGCTGTAGCAGATGGTCGGGTAGAGGTCTCTCATGTCTTGTCATCACAACCAGAGAATGCGGAGCTAAAACGTGTTCTGAAGAGAGGTGATGAAATTCTGGTTCACCCTGATAAGCCCCTTGGGCCGGTTAGGGAAATTGATGCGGGGAAAATTGCAGCATGGCGTGACGGCCAAATGATATACGTTCGCCAGTCTTTAAAGGAAGTAATTGCTGATGTGGCACGATATTATCCCGCACATATTGCCTTTGATGATGAAGCAATTGCCAAATTGGAAATTACAGCAGCGTTCCGGGTTGATAACTTGGAGCGTATGTTTGAATTGCTCGAAACAATTCTGCCTGTGAAAGTGGACCACCTGGCGGGGGGCAATATTCTCATACGAGAGAGCTAATTCCTTTATTTTTTTGAGGTAGCTCAACAGGTTTTGAGATTTTTTGAAAAAAAATGTCACATTTTGGAGGCTCAAGTTACTTACTCCCTGAAAGCTGTGCAGCAGCTTCATAAAAGGTGTTTAGAAAGGGAGACAAATGTTGAGTATTGATAGGCCAATTTCAAAAGGCAAAACGCTGAGCATGATCAGAGGGTCTGTTTCAGCACTGGCTTTGATCATCTGTGATGTGGCAGTGCCATTAGAGATAGCTACGGCAGACAGTCCGGTAGCTGAGCAAACCGTGTCAATCAATGTGCCAGCACAGGATCTGGATCAGGCGATCGCCAGTTTTTCCCGCCAGTCCGGGCGTACTGTTATGGTGAATGCTCGTCTCACCAAAGGGTTAATGTCAACGGCTGTGCTGGGACGGATGCAGGCGATTGATGCCTTGATGGCAAGAGAATCCTCTCAGCTGAAAATGGTGGTTCTCAATGAGGCACCTCATCATCCTCTGCCAGCCGCCCATCCCTCCGCTTTCTCTT
>JBNKGK010000224.1:0-6004 GCA_050289785.1 Kordiimonas sp. | reverse complement strand
GGCAGATGAATCAAAACCAGTGACATCCGCCTTTTTGGTAATGATCCGCACAGCGCCGGCGAGCGTACCAGCTCCAAACAAAGTTCCCTGAGGCCCTCGCAGCACTTCAACTCTTTCAACATCGTATAACCGCAAATCAGGCGCGACGGAACTCGGAATAGGTGTGACAGGTATCTCATCAATATAAACTGACACAGACTGTTGGATACCCTCAATATTTACATTCGTTGATATACCTCGAACAGCAAAACTGTTCACAATATTTTTCGATGCCTGATTATAGATAACACCAGGAGCGCTGCGCGCAAAATCTGCAAAGTCTTCAATGCCTTTGCGTTCAATTTCTGCAGGCGTCAGAGCAGTAATCGAGAGAGGCACATCCTGCAGGCTTTCCGCTCTCTTGGTGGCTGTCACGATAATTTCCTCGAGGACAAAAGCCGATTTATCAGCCTCTGTATCATTATTATCCTGTGAAAGGCCTTCCCTAGCATAATTAGCTGATAATCTGTCTGGCGCGCCAACCGCAATCATGTTGTCGTTCACACGGCGGTAATCAAGGCCTGACCCTTTCAGAAGGGTTTTAAGTGCCTGATCCTGAGTGTAAACACCATTGATGGGAACCGCCATCAACTGGGCAGCATCTTCAGAGAATACCATGATCTGCACGCCGATCTGATCAGCCAGTGTCTGCAGCGCACGATCAAGTGGTTGGGCCGAAATTTCAAGCTGCGCAGGCCCGGAGACACCCTGGCCTGCGGCCTCGGATACACCACCCAGCGTCATGGATAAAGCCAGCATGCTCACGGCATATTTAGATATAATATTTTTATTCATACTCATCTCCCCTTTTTTGAAATCTTTAACTGTGCGGCCCTTCCTCTGGCCTGCCTTGTTAAAGAGGGGGTTCTTCCTCAAAGGGGGTACATATTCCCCTTAAAAAGTTAACATCATCCTTTTATGGAAGACGAAGTTTTTTTACTCACAACAATGCTGCCGTCCTGCTTTTTCTCAACCTGCACATCACCAGATAACTGCAAGGTACCCAACAACGAAGCCGGGTCATCTGCTATGAAAGTGCCGGTAAATGGAATGCGTGCCAGTTGCTCATCCGCGATCACAATCTGGGTTTTATTATACCGATTATATTCCGTCACAATCTCAGATAAGGGCGTGCGATCAAACATCAGTTTACGCAGGCGCCACGAAGTAATGGCCGCCATATTTTCGGCATGAGTGGCAACAATATAGGGCCTCTCTGGTTCCCCTTTTTGTCGCACTTCAGCAAGCTGACCAACAGACAAAACAATATCCTGTTCCTTTTGGCCCCACTTTTCTTCAGGGCTAACGGCCACTTTCCCTTCCAGAACAGAAACAGTGGTTTTCCCGCTTTGTTTATAGATATTAAACACAGTGCCCAACGCCTGAGCCACCGCTCCACCAACCCTCACCTTAAAGGGGCGCTTGGCGTCCGGCGCAACACTAAACAGGGCTTCCCCTTGCCGCAGCACGATATCGCGCCCTTTTGCCGTGAAATTGACTGCGACCTCAGAGCGGGTGTTTAAATGCACCACCGATCCATCGTCCAGAACAAGGCTACGTTGTTCTCCAATATCAGTCTGGTAAATCAGAGCTTTTTCACTATCCCAACCAAAAGGCATATTTGAGGGTGACCATCCCAGAATATGAGCACCAAGTGCAGCAACGACGAATGCGGCAGCGATACCAACCACACCGCGCCAAGACAAAACAGGCTTGCGTGGCTCTGGTTTCGCCAGATGCATACTACCGTCGCCCATGCCTTGCCGCATAAGAGGAATAATCTCCGGGTTACTGGCTTCAAGAAGCTTTTCCAAACTAGCCCCCTGGGCGATATCTGCCTCTTCCCAGGCCGTGTATATGGTCATGGCGAGCATCAGCTCATGCACATGCTCAGGCGAGCGTAACAGCCAGTCAGCCAGTGCCTGTTTATCTGTATCAGACAGAGGGCTATGGTCCAGTTCTTCCGCCCACTCTGCTGCTTCCTGAACAATCTGTTTATTCACTTTTCTTTTCCCAGATACAGGCATCATTCAACCCATTCTTCCCGGCACCTGGCCGTCACTCGTGTCAGATATTTTTTTACGGTATGTGTTGATATACCTAGCTTATCAGCGATCTCGTCCCGGCTCATGCCATCGCGCTTACGCATCAACAAAATAGCCCGGTAAATTGGAGGAAAGGTATCAAGAATTTTTTCCATATGGCGCAGGGCGGCTCTGTGCTCAATATGCTGTTCAAAGCTATCACTTTCCGGCTCTGCCCCTTTTTCTACCAGGCTTTCCATATCAATAGCTTGTGCTGCCCGCCTGTTATGCAGGCTTTGTTCATGCGCAAGGTTGGAGGCTATGCGAAACAAATAAGCATCTGGCTTTTCTATGAACTTGGTGCGCTCCACCCGAAGAAGTCTAAGATAGGCCTCTTGTGCGATATCAAGCGCGTCTTCCTTGCTACCAAGCCGAAAAAGCAAAAAGCGATAGAGCCTGGGGCCATAATCCTCAAGAATCTTGCCCAAGCGGCTTTCATTTTTCCGTTCTGGTCGGTCCCGCATTTGTACTTTCCTGACCATAAGCCTCTATCAACGAAAATTGCCCTTATTGATAAAGACTGGATACCCCACCAAAGGGGGTACATATTTTTTTATTTATATCACACAAAACAGCCAACTTTCTGATTGTTTGTCCTATTCTGCCAATGAAACAACTGTTGCTAACCTGCTAATGCTATCTTGCGTGTAATAACTTTTGTTATTACATAACGCACAAAATATATAAAATTCGCCGGTCAGGAAGACAGACAAAGGGGATATTAACCATGACTAAAGCGAGGATATTAACTATGAGTAGCAGGCATTTATTAATGCTGAGCCTGACAACATCTACAACCCTGATAGCCCCCTCAGCAATGGCCGAAACGGCCATGCATGATGGTGACATCACCGAAATCGTCGTCTATGGTAGAGAACGTCAACTGACAGGCACAGTGGAATCAGCTTCCACCGGCATTGTAGGTTATGCCGATTTCACCACCCGCCCTCTTTTGCGTGTGGGTGAACTGGTGGAGGTTATCCCCGGCATGGTGGCTACGCAGCATAGTGGCACCGGCAAAGCCAACCAGTATTTCCTGAGGGGCTTTAACCTTGATCACGGCACTGATTTCGCGGCGTCATTTGACGGCATCCCCGTGAATATGCGCAGCCATGGGCACGGTCAAGGCTATCTGGACTTGAACTTCAGTATCCCGGAAATCGTGGAATTTGTGGAATATAGAAAAGGCACCTATCATGCGAGTATTGGTGATTTTTCCACCGCTGGCAGTGCCAGCTTCAACACTTATGATAACCTGGAAAAAGGCTTCGTTGAAGCCGGCATAGGGCAAGATGGCTATTACCGTGCAGTCACTGCCAACTCCACCTCAGCTGCTGCAGGCACTCTGCTCTACGCTCTTGAGGCCCAATTCTCCAACGGCCCCTGGGTGCTGGACGAAGATTTGGAAAAATATAACGCCTACTTGAAATACACCAAACAGAGCGGCGACTATACCACTCATATTATTGCGTCAGGCTACCGCTCCACATGGAATGCGACAGATCAGATCCCTGCCCGGGCGGTGGAAAACGGCCTGGTCAGCGAGCGTGGGTTTATTGACGGTGATTTAGGTGGAGAGACTACCCGTGTCAGCCTCACAGCACTCGTGAGTTCCGACCATCTCGACGCCCAAATTTACGGCCTTTATTATGATTTTGGCCTCTATTCCAATTTCACCTATTTCCTGGATGATCCCATCAATGGGGATGAATTCGAGCAAAGGGATTCTCGCTGGGTTTGGGGGGGTAAAGCCGATTATAGCGATGAGATGGGCATTGCTGGCAAATCTGCCGAGTGGACCCTGGGCATGGATATCCGCTATGATAATATTGGCGAAGTTGGCCTTTATAAAACGGCAGCGAGACAAAGGCTTTCCACCATTCGCCATGATGCTGTTAACGAGCTGAGCCTCGGCTTTCATGGGCAGGTGGAGATAGACCTTTCTGAGAGGTTGCGCCTGATTGCCGGTGCCCGCGCTGACTATTATGATTTTGATGTTGATGCTGTACTGGCGGCCAATTCTGGCAGCGGCAATGACACTATCGTCAGCCCCAAACTGTCTCTTGCTTATACCTTAACACAAACCACTGAAATTTATGCCAATTATGGGCGTGGTTTCCATTCTAATGATGTACGCGGTGTGACCGCTAGCATCGACCCTGCAAGTGGTGACCCTGTTGACGCGGTGCCTGCCCTTGTTGCGGCAGATGGCGCTGAGTTCGGCGTCCGTTTTGAGCCAAATGCCCGCTTCAACATCTCGCTGGCTGCTTTCTGGTTAGACCTGGACTCAGAGCTTGTTTACGTGGGCGATGCAGGTGGTACTGAAGTGAATGATGGTTCGCGCCGTTATGGCCTGGAACTGGCCAGTTTCTGGCGCCCCACTGAATGGCTGGCTTTTGATATGAGCGCCGCAGCAACGAAAAGCCGCTTTAAAGATACGCCTGCCAATAATGACCGAATTCCCGGGGCCATTGAAAATGTGATAGGCGCCGGGGCAACCATCACTCTGGAGAATGGCCTTACGGGTAGTTTACGCCTGCGCCATTTTGGGCCTGCCCCCCTAGCGGAGGATGATAGTGTTCGTTCAGATGGCACGACCTTGTTAAATGCTGGTGTTTCATACCAAATCGGCAGCATAAAGCTAGGATTAGACGCCCTGAATCTCCTCGACACCCGTGATCATGACATCAGTTATTACTATGAATCACAGCTTCCTGGTGAGCTGGCTCCGGTTGAAGATATTCACTATCATCCGGTAGAACCTTTTACGCTGAGAGCAAGCATACGCCTCACATATTAACACAAAAAAAGCCCCCGGTTTCGGGGGCTTTTCCTTTTGAAATATAACCAAAAATCAATACATGTGCTGACCACCGTTGATGGAAATAGTGGACCCGGTCACAAACTCACTGTCAACACGCACAAAGAACCACACAGCGTTAGCGATTTCCAATGGGTTACCAAGGCGACCAACCGGAATATTACCAATGATTTTATCAAGCACGTTCTGAGGCACGGCAGCTACCATTTCTGTGTCCACATACCCAGGGGCTACGGCATTCACAGTTACGTTATTTCTGGCGCCTTCCTGAGCCATGGCTTTGGTCATGCCAATAACACCCGCTTTCGCGGCGCAATAGTTTACCTGTCCATATTGACCACCCTGCCCGTTAATGGAGCTGATGTTCACAATACGCCCAAAATTGGCGTCCAGCATGTCCTGCCACAACACTTTGCTCATGTTAAAAACAGAGGTAAGGTTTGTTGCAATAACCGCGTCCCAGCTTTCCCTTGTCATTTTTTTAAGGGTGCCATCGCGGGTAATGCCTGCGTTGTTTACTAATACAGTGATCAAGCCGTGCTTTTCTTTAATTTCCTGAACTGCTTTTTCGCAGGCATCATAATCTGCCACGTCCCATTTATAAGCCGGGATCCCGGTCTCTTCCGTAAATTTCTCAGCGACACTGTCATTGCCCCCATATCCGGCCACGACATTATAACCTTTCTTAGCCAATAACTCACAAATACCACGCCCTATACCACGCGTACCACCTGTCACCAGTGCTGTGTGTTGTTTTTCTGTATCAATCATTTAAATAATCCTTTCAAAAAATGAGCTGTTCTCAATGGCGTTGTTGTCCGACCTCTATATGAACTTTTAACAACAGGAAGCGAATTTCTTGCTTACGTTGTTAAATATCCCTCATACCTATCGTTAATAATGGCTAAGTAGTTGTCAATAATAATGAGGTAGTTTCAGCCACTTGTTATGAGAAATCACTAAGAGCCTAACCAAAAATTCATCAAGGCTGTTATTTGCAACCAGTCGCGGTGGAGTTTTCGGTTGGGCTCTAGAGAATTTCTGTTTTGGGTTGATGCTA
>JBNKGK010000223.1:0-6006 GCA_050289785.1 Kordiimonas sp. | reverse complement strand
ACCTGCTTGAGGCTTACACCCATATGCTCCGCCACTTCCCGGTATGTCATATGATGCAAACGGTTCAGCACAAAGGCCTGCCGCCAAAGGGGCTTCATCTCCATAATTGCCTCTTTCACCAGTGCCAGGTTTTGTTTATCGGAAACCACTCTCTCAGGCGAGATCACATCAGGACCCTGTTCTGTGGCCTGCTGTTGCTGGGCATAAGCCCTACGGCGCGCCCTCTTCCGCTCCTGATCAACAATCAGGTTATTCGCCATGGTAAACAGATAGGACCGCGCCTGTGATCTCTCCATTTTCAGGCGATCCTGCAGGTCTTCAAGCCGCGCCAGCCGCGCGAACACATCCTGCACCACATCCTCTGTTTCCTGATCATGGCCCATCCGCTGACGAACAAACCGCCGCAGCGCAGCACCATGTGTTTCCACAAGATGCTGTAGCAGTTGCCGCCCTGACCGTGAGGACGGGATATTCATTTCAATGATATTGCTTTTATGCTCTACCATGTCACCGCTGCTATTTGTATGTACCCATAGTATATACGTTTAGGGGCAGTGGTTACACTGTGTTTGATTTCGTTTTTTTAAACAGTATCTGGTTTGCGGAAATAATGCTTTATGTCCTTCACCTGTGACAAATGATTATGAACCACTTTTAAAGCCAATACATCATTGGGTTTTATGGCATTAATGAACGCGGTACTTTTCGGTAATGATTTCAGTTGGCTCGGTGGTACTCTTCTGGTGCTGTCATCATCTTCGACAAACTATTAAACCGGCACACCGTAACGGCACCCAGCCCCAAGCAAAGGACCTACCCAGATATTGATACCATATCAAAATGACTTAAGTTTGATTTTGTATCCAAATTGCCTATTGAAAATACAACCTGGCTATTCTAGACATGAACGCATAATGCACATAGCGGGGGATGTCCCATGATAAAGAAGATACTTGTTGCCTTTTCGGCACTGATACTGCTGTCAACGGCAAGCCATGCTGACCTTTTTGGCCGCACCAAGCCTGTTTACAATATCCATGATGCCTACATTCAAACCACATCCGGCGAAGACCTGACGCTCGAAGAAGTACAGGATTTCTTTATCCAGGCTGCCAGCTATAAAGGATGGACGGCCAAGATTATCGAACCAGGCCATATTGTCGCGTCCATTACAGTGCGCAGGCATTTCGCTCAGATTGACGTCACGCTGTCACCCACAACATACAGCATCGTCTATAAGGATAGCCGCGAGTTGAAATATAATGGCGAGAAGATTCACCGAAACTACAACAAGTGGATCAAACTGCTGGACGATCAATTCCGCCTTAACCTGACAAACCACTAATCGTTTGCAGGAAATCTATTCACAGGTTGTTGGCCGGCCGCAAGAAGGCTGGCCAATATTTTTTTCGGCGTCATTGTCGTCACCTCGATATGGTCGCAGCTCTCCTGCGCAAAACCCAGTGTGAAAGGGCCCTGCCGCGCGTTGCTCAGAGAAAAGCTTGTGCCTGACACATTGATGGTTTCCAATATACCGACCACACCAAGAACAGGTGTCGCCAGACTATCCACCAATGGCAAACCAGTTGCCTTGCCCAACGCCTCCTTCAAGCACCAGAGGTACCTGAAAGACTGTCTGGCCTCCAGATCGGCAAGCCCTGCCAGATAGGCCTGTTCTGCCCCCGAAAAATGCATTGTGGCAAGCGCGCGCCAGTCACGCGGTCGGCCATCATCCAGAATATCAACACCGATCGGCCCCGAATTTGATACCGCTACCGCGATACCGGGACCAGAATGGCTGAGCGACAGGTGAAGTTGTTCCCGCTCAGAGCTGCCAGGCTGGTAACGGGGCGCTGCGCCCACCGGGAAGCTGATATGGTTGCAATGAAAACCCGAACCCACATGGGCACCTACTGCCACATACATCAAGCACCGGGAGACAATCTTCTGCCGGCAACTTTCCAGGCGGATGAGTCGCCCGAGGCGATCATGCTCTTGAGTGGGCAGGAAACTTTCCAGCTTGGCGGACACGTCCGCCTGCATACCAGACAAGTCGCACAGCCACACCCTTGTCACGCGTCGCGCCACCGCTTGAAAATCAGTGATGTGTTTACGCCGCCAAAGGCAAAATTATTACTCATGATGTGATCTGTCTCAATTCTGCGCGGTTCGATACGGATATAATCCAGGTCGCCACAACGGTCGTCCACATCGTCTAGGTTCAGGGTTGGGCTGAACCACCCCTCCTGCATCATCATGATGCTCATCCAAGCTTCCAGGGAGCCACACGCCCCAAGTGTGTGCCCCATATAGCTTTTGAGCGAGCTAAAAGGAACCGCACGGCCGAATATATCCCGTGTCGCCAGCGTCTCTGCCACATCGCCCATATCAGTTGCCGTTCCATGCCCGTTCACATAGCCGATGTCATCAACATCAACAGCTGCATCTTTGATCGCAAGTGACATGGCGATGCCCATCGTCTCCTTGGTTGGCTGTGTCGCGTGACGGCCATCAGAATTGGTGCCGAACCCAATAACTTCAGCATATATGCGTGCGCCGCGTTCAAGCGCGTGCTCAAGCTCTTCTAGAATCAGGGTGCCGGCCCCTTCCCCGATCACGAGACCATCCCGGCCAGCGTCATATGGCCGAGGCGACTTCTGTGGTTTATCGTTCATTGTGCTCGTGGCATACAGCGTATCGAACACTGTGGCTTCAGAAACGCACAGTTCCTCTGCCCCGCCCACAACCATGATGTCCTGCTGGCCAAATTTGATAGCCTCATAGCCCATGCCGATTGCCAAACTGCCTGAGGTGCAGGCCGTAGATGTCGGCACGATCCGTCCGGTCATACCGAAGAATGAGCCCACATTGAAGGCCGTGGTGTGAGGCATCATCTGGATATAGGTGTTGGCCTTGATGGCGGTTGTCGAGGTTTCATAAAACATGCGAGCAAAATCCTTGGTTGCATCTGTTCCGCCAGTAGAAGAACCATAAGCAACCCCGGCCCGGCCAGCCCTCAAGACATCATTACCCTCTAGGCCACTGTCGATCAACGCAAGTTCGCTGGCCCGCGTAGACAGCTCCGCAACACGCCCCATGCTTCGGCGCGCCTTTCGCGTATAATGTGCCGGCAGGCTAAAGTCCGGAATTGGACAGGCCAGTTTGGTGTTAAGGCCTTCGAAGCGTTCCCAGTCAGCCATATAGCGCACAGCGTTCTGACACGACAGAAGATGGGCCCTGACGGTTTCCCAGTCTGACCCAAGCGAGGACACCCCGCCCATTCCCGTTACAACTACTCTTCTCATCTATACGCTCTTTAAAACATTCCACCGTTCACAGAAATAACCTGGCGAGTGATATAGGCCGCATTGTCAGAACACAAATAAGAAACCAGTCCCGCAACCTCTTCTGCCTGCCCAGCTCGGCGAAGCGGCACCATCTGCCGAATGATCCCTGGGTCCAGTTCGTCTGTCATGTCAGTTTCAATAATCCCTGGCGCCACAACATTTACCGTGATTTTGCGCTTGGCCAACTCGATAGCCAATGACTTTGCGGCACCTATCAATCCAGCCTTTGCCGCGCTGTAGTTCACCTGACCCCGGTTACCCATCACGCCGGATACCGAGCTCATAACAACGATCCTGCCGCCCTGCCGGGCCTGCACCATAGGCATTACACATGGATGCATAACATTGTAGAAGCTATTAAGGTTGGTATCGATCACGCTGTCCCAATCTTCGTCCGTCATAGCCGGGAACGCGTTATCCCGGTGAATACCCGCGTTACAAACGACACCGTAATAGGCGCCATTATCAGCGATGTCCGCCTCAATCGCGGCCTTGGCTGCGGCGCGGTCACCGATGTCGAACGCCATGGTGCGGGCTTCACGCCCAAGCGCACGGGCGCTATCGCACACAGCTTCAGCCATATCCACATTGCCGCGACAATGAACCACAAGATCGAACCCATTTCTGGCCAGATCTTCAGCAACGGCCCGGCCGATGCCCCGGCTGCCACCGGTCACAAGAATTCGTCTGGACATATTTCCCCCTTACTCTGTCACAACCGGAGGAAGGTAGACATTCAAGCGAGCACTCGCAAGCACTTCGGCCGTATCGGACCATATCTCGCAATCAAACACCCCTATGCCACCATCCTCAAAAACTTCCCTAACATGCACATCCAGCACCTGGCCAAGCACAAATACCGGAACACTGCAGGTGTAACGCCGCGTCCCCACCAGAAAACCAACGCGCACGGGGCGGCCCGCCTTTTTGGCACGAACACCGGCAAGTACCGCAATGGTCTGGGCCATATATTCAACGCCGACCAACGCTGGCACCCCTTTGAAATCACTATAAAAAATGCAATCCTCACCAATCTGGACACGGGACGTCAGCGTGTCATCCGCAACGTCCAGAACGTCATCGATCAAAATCATTGGCTCCGCGTGCGGCACCAGATCTTCAAGCGGCCAGGGAATTGTATTCTGCATTGTCATTTACTTTGTCCTGCCAATCACAACACAGGCGTTGCTGCCACCAAATGCATATGAATTGCTCATGGCCCAAAAGGGGCGCTCCGGACCGAGCCGACGCTCCGTCGTCAAAAGCCCGATCTGTGGCAACGCAGGATCGTTGCAGCTGTCCCAAACATGGGCTGGTAGACTACCTTCCGAATTAAGGTCTGACAGCAGTAGCCAGCAAAGCGCCGCTTCCATCGCACCTGCAGCGCCAAGCGTGTGGCCTGTCAATGCCTTGGTAGAGCTGCAGGGCACCTTTGCGCCGAAAATGTCAGCAACGGCCATGGCCTCAGCCGCATCATTCAAGCGGGTCGCCGTGCCGTGCAGGTTGATGTATCCGATGTTTGCCGCGTCAAGGTTGGCATCGGCAAGCGCCGCTTGCATCGCCTGACGCGCGCCTGAACCGTCTGGGGCTGGCGCTGTCATATTATGGGCGTCAGACGTTTCCCCTACTCCCGCTAGCAGCAATGGGCCCGGCTCGCGGGTGACTAGGAAAAATGCCGCACCTTCACCCAACACTGTTCCATCACGGTTGGCACTGAACGGCAGGCAAGTGGCGTGACTGAGCGCAGACAGAGCGTTAAAGCCATTTAGCGTCATGCGGCAAAAAGAATCTGCCCCACCCAAAATTACGGCGTCAGCAAGCCCGGCCCTTATCAGACGACGTGCGCTTGCAAAGGCTTTGGCACTTGAACTGCAGGCTGTCGACAATGTCAGCGCAGGCCCCGTAAGGCCGAAATGTTCAGCAATACTGTTACCTACCGTACCCATCTCCTGCCGGGCAAAGGCATAGCCTGGTGGAAAGGCGCCATCTGCGTGGTAGGCAGCGACAGCCTTTTCGCCCTCCTCGATCCCCGCTGTGCTACTGGCGGCAACCACGGCAACACGGTCAGCGCCATAGGTCTCCACCGCCTGTTCGATATCATCCCTGATCTCGTTCAGCGCGGTGATAACAAGCACCATATTACCACTGGATACAGCGGCAAGATCGTCTGGTACGGCATCTCTCGGTGCCATCACGGCCCCAAACGGAATGGCACCGCCTTCCACCAGCACATCATCAAGCATCTGAATGCCACTGGTATCGCCACGCAAAAGCCCGTCCAGCACGGCACGTTTGCCCCGTCCCATGGCATTAACGATACCCAGCGCGTTAAGGTACATTGTCATGCTACCGCGCCTCCCACCTAATTTCATGTGTCCGAACCTTCAAGGAATAGTGAAATTGGCTGTTCACCAGATTCACGTCCACCCCCAGGGATGGTTCAGCCAAGTAAGTAATGGTAACCAGCGGCATACCAGTTTCATCAGCTGCCACGCGGGTGCGGCCAATCGTTGTAACTTTGTAGCCTGCTGGTTTAAGCGCCGGCTCCAGCATGGATTCTGGCCAATAGACCATAAGAAAATCGTTCAATATCCAATCGGGCTCAATCTGGTCCACCCCCGGAACGAAGCGTTTAATCGTGGCATTATGCCCGTCATAC
>JBNKGK010000222.1:0-6016 GCA_050289785.1 Kordiimonas sp. | reverse complement strand
AGTCAGGCCTGTTGTAATGAGCTTTTTACGGTTCCACACATCAGCCAACCGGCCAAAGGTGATACCAAAGGTGGCATAGAAAATGGCGAAAGCTGTGCCAAACAAAAAGCCAAGGTCCGCGTCTGTAATGCCAATATCAGCTTTAATATCTTCCGCGAGAACAGAGAGGATATTACGGTCAACGAAGTTCAGAATATAAACAAGCAGCAGCACAAATAGCACATATTTGGCATAGCGGCTGTTGGGTTGGTATTGAGCAGTCACACTATTTTCCTGATGGAGGGCAGTGCCTATTTCCTCACTGTCTGTTCTTTTGGCTGTTGATGCAGCGTCACTCATAACTTTCCGTTCCCCATTGTCGTTTTTTTGATCCTGATTTTGGTATCGGATCATCACTTCCTGGGATTAAGGATAAGGAGAGAGAGGCTCGCTCTCCATGGCGTTAGCGAGCAAATCGTGTAAAAATACCATGCATTTTTGATACGCTAGGCTATGTGTTTGAGGCGATATTCTGTTGGGCTCATGTTGGTCCAGCTTTTGAAGGCGCGGGCAAAATCGCTGGGTTCAAGGAAACCAAGAGCTTCAGCAACCTCTGTGACAGACATTTCAGGGTCCGCCAATTTGTCTTCCGCCAGCTTTTGCCGGAAAGTATTTTTCACCTGTAAATAGCTTTTGTTTTCTTTAGCCAAACGCTTGCGTAGCGTGTGGGTGTTCAGAGCCAGCATTTCAGCAATGGCTTCAATACGGGGAGAGTGAGCGCCAAGGTTGTGGAGGCTGCCCAGAGCATTTTCCACTTGCTCCGCCGTGCTTTTGGCCTGCCCCGGCATACTGAACCAGTCAGGGTGTTTTTTGGTAAAATCGGTGTACAGCAGGAAACCATCCCCCGCCAGCAATTCTGCCTCTGTGCGGGCCACTGGTCGGGAGAGATATTTGTCAGAATAAACCATCCAGTTACCGGGCTGGTTATATTTCACTTCACAGTTAAACAGGCGTTGGCACTCATCCATGAAGGGCAGGGGCGCAGAGCTTAGGTGCACGCTATCCAGCTGGATTGTCTCGCCAATTAGCCAGGAGAGAAATTTGTATGACATGCAGACCCGGAAGAAATAGAGTAGGTCCTGATCCACATAATCAAAAACATTGCTGTAGCTGGGGCAGTAACCTGTGGTGTGCTGGTGTGTACCGGGTGGAGCTTTAAATTCCACATCACTGCGTACGGCAGCCCAGAAACGGCTCCGGGCATAAAGGGCTGATCCTATGGTTTTATGGCCGGATGTCACTCTGGCAAGTTCAGCAAAAACCGCTGGTTTTGTGGGTTCCCGCATGAAGGCCATACCAAAATCATTGGTCTGGCGAATAAGGGAAATGAAAAACTGCTGAAGCTGAATGCCGTCAATTGTGTCATTGCTGCCTGACGTGCTCAAATGTGCCAAACCGGCATCAGACAAGATAGCGCTAGTATTGAAGCCGCGCTCTTCCGCGCCGCGTAAATAACCGCGTATATAGTCTTTATTTATTAATTTCGCTGTCATGGTTATGTCTCAACCTCGCCCCGCTTACATTACATCACTAAGCCACTCAAAAGTCAATTTGATGCGCTGAACGGAGCGGAAAATCAGGCGAAATTGCATTCCCGTTGCCAGAATAACTTTATTTGATATCATAAAGCTTGCCTGATGTTGGGAAGGGTTACTGCGTGGCGGGAAACACAATCACCCCCGGAATATGGAAAAAGCTGGTCAGTCTTGTCCGGTCACGAGGGGGCTATGCCGATGAGGCAGAGGATTTTGTGCAGGAAGCCTATGCCCGCCTGGCGGAATATTCCAAAAAGGCAGAGGTGGAGAACCCGGAAGGCTTTCTGGTGCGTACGGCGCAGAACCTGGCCATGTCTGCTCACAGAAAGGATACGGTGCGCACAAAAGCTCATGCGGACACAGCTGTTCTTGATCTGCTTAGCAAAAAAACAGTGCTTCAGGATGAGGCAATGGTGGCCCGAGAGCGTCTTGATAGTGTACAACAGGCGATAGATGAATTGCCGCCACGGGCACGGGAAGTGTTTCTGGCCCACCGTGTGGACGGGAAAACCTATGCTGAGATAGCTGCGGAGCTTGGTATTTCCGTGAGCGCAGTTGAGAAAAATATGGCACGCGCTATAACCCATATGACATTGAAGGTGCAGGGCTTTGGGCGTAAAGGTTGATCATATCCCCCCCTCAGAAGGGGCCATTGCAGAGGCTTCTGTCTGGCTTGCGCGCTTGCGCGGTGAAAGCCGTACAGAAGAGGTGGAGACAGGCTTTCGTGTCTGGCTTGCCGCGAGCGAGGAAAACCGCACAGCTTTTGATAGTGTCACCCAGGTGTGGGATGTGGCAGGCGGCTTGAAACGACGGCCTGAGCGCGCAGCTCGGCCCCAAAAAGCCGCCTGGCGGCCAGCTTTATTGGCAGCTTGTTTGGCGCTCGTGTGTTTGGGGGGCTTTTGGCAGTGGCAACAAATGCGTTTCACCCATTATACAACGGAGGTGGGGGAGCTGCGGTCTGTGCGGTTGACGGATGGTTCTATTGTGCAGCTCAACACCAATACACGGCTGAAAGCCCGCTTTACGAATGATAAAAGGTTGTTGGTGCTGGAAGAGGGCGAAGCCTCGTTTGATGTAGTGAAGGATAGCTTGCGCCCCTTCCTCATTGAGGCGGGGGAAAGCCAGGTTCTTGTTGTCGGTACACAGTTTGACGTGCGCTGGACAGAGGGCGCGTTAAGTGTCACGCTAGCTGATGGCAAGGTGCGGGTTATTGATGAAACAGAAACAGACCTGGTGCCAGGGCAGCGCCTGATGATCAGGGCGGCAGGGCAGGAACCAGTGCTGGATACTGTGAATATCAAGGCGGCACGGGCCTGGAAGAAGGGGCAGGTGGTGTTTGATAGCGCGCCCTTGATCGATGCTCTGGGGGAAATGAACCGCTATAGCAAGCGCAAGCTGGTGTTTGCCGGTGATCATGCAGGGGATTATCTGATCAGTGGGGCTTTCAGAGCAGGGGATATGTCGCAGTTTGGCAGGGCGCTTTCTGATCTGTATGGGTTTTCAATGGCTGAAACAGAGAGCAGCATTGTACTGAAAGCTTCTGAAAATACTCAGTAAAATAGTCAGGTGAGATTTTTTTTACTTTTTTTGTTTAATGAGGTGAGGTGAACGGTGGGGTAAGGCGTCACTGACCTGATAAGCCAAAAGAACTGGCTGTCAGGGAAGGTGAAGGAGGAGATGACCCATGCCTTATAAAATGAAAAAACAACTTCTTGCGGGCTGTGCCATGATGGTTATGGCGGCTACCAGCACAGCGGGCGCTGCGGCGGACGCTATGGCTGTGACAATTCCAGCTCAGCCATTGGGTGCTGCGCTGAGGATGCTGGCAGAGCAAACAGGTGCTAACATCGTTTTTGCGCCAGCCACCGTGGCAGGCCACACAGCGCCGGCCATTAGTGGCAGTTACACTTCAGAGAGCGCCGTAGCAAAGCTGCTGGAACAATCTGGCCTTGAGCTATCTGTGAACGGGGACAACACCATTATTGTGCGCAAAACCAGCAGTGCAGCCATGGCGCAAGATGCGGTAACAAATGCGGGTGCAGACCAGGGTGAAGAAACCAGCTTTGTGCTGGAAGAAATTATTGTAACAGCACAGAAACGTTCGCAGAACATGCAGGATGTTCCTGTGGCTATATCGGCCTTTAGTGCAGGCGCATTGGAGCAGCGGGGTATTGGCAGCCCTGAGGATTTGCAGTATTCCGTGCCAAACTTGAATATCGTGCAGGTGGCTACCCTGTCTCAGGTGCGAGTGACCATCCGGGGTGTCGGGACAGATAATGAAGCGATCGGTGGTGACCCTGGGGTGCCTGTTCATGTCGATGGCCATTATACACCTGCTGGGGCCTATATTACGCGTGATTTCTTCGATGTAGAGCGGGTAGAGGTGCTTAGAGGCCCTCAGGGAACTTTATATGGAAGAAATGCCATTGGTGGTAATATCAACATTATCACAAAAAGGCCAACGGATGAGTTCGAAGGTGAAGTCGGGCTGGAATTAGGAAACTATAACAAGCATAAGGTACAGGCGGTTTTAAGTGGACCGATTTCTGACAATTTGAGAGCTCGTGTCTCTATCGCAGATGAAAAGAGAGATGGGTTTGTCACCAATGAATACACCGACAGTGCCAATATCCTGGATTCTGACTATACGGCCTTGAGAGGGGCCCTAGAGTATGACGCTTCGGAAGATTTGCATATTTATCTTTCGGCCTTCTATTATGATGATAACAGCACAAATCGTGTCTCTCTTAAGGCCTGTTGTACACCAGACCCTCGGCAAATCAGCATTGATAGCCCTGTTGGTGGCAGTGATGTGTCCAAAGGGGCATCGGCAACGCTGGAGTGGGGTTTGGGTGGAACTATTTTTCGCTTCCTGAGTTCTTATAATGATACAGAGACAATCTCTCGTACAGATCTGGATGGCACAGCCACAGGGGCCAACCGCCCCATGGAAATTACGATTGGATATGAGAGTCTTTCACAAGAACTCCAGTTTTCTTCTGATACAGACTCTGATCTGAAGTGGATTGTTGGCCTCTACTATTATAACGAAACATCAAATCTGTTCACTGACCTGAATGCGGATGCTTTCCTTTTTCAGAACCCAGCTGACCTGAAAGTCACTTCTGCTGCGGCCTTTGGGCAGGTGGATTATGATTTTAATGATCAGCTTCAAGTGACACTGGGCCTGCGTCATACACGCGACAAAAAGGAAATGGAGCGAGGTGTCTTTCTTGATGTGTACGGAATCGGTGTGTTGGTCGATAGTACAAGACAGGAAGATGATAAATGGTCACGCACTACGGGAAAGTTAGGCCTGAATTATCATCCAACGGACGATATGATGCTCTATGCTTCTGTTTCAACGGGTTATAAGGCTGGCGGCTATAATGTTGGTAACCCTGATGAGGTGAACTTTGACCCGGAGAAACTGCTTGCCTATGAGGCGGGCATTAAAAGTGAGTGGTTGGATCAGCGGTTGATGCTGAATATGGCAGCTTTCTATTATGACTATACAAATAAGCAGGAAATCACCAGAGTTCCCTTAACTGAAACAACCACGTTGTCATCCACCCTGAATGCCGGTAAGGCAACAATTATGGGTGTTGAGTTTGATGCGCTTGCCTATGTGGCTGAGGGGCTGCAGCTTGATGTCTCTTTAGGGTATCAGGACGCAGAATATGATGAGTTTTCGTCAATTGATGACAGGAACGCAGGAGTCGGGCTGCAGGATTTGGCAGGAAACAGGCTTCCCAGATCACCAAAATGGTCTATGCATGTGGGTGGCCAATATGAGTTCGATCTTGGCGTGGATATGGGAACCATCACGGCCCGTGTGGATTATGCCTGGGTGGATGAGTCTTTTAGCACCCATTTCAATGAGAGCATTTATATGATTGGGTCGTACAATCGTATCAATGCAAATGTGCAATGGGAGTCTGCGGATAATAACTGGCTCGTGAAACTATATGGTTATAATCTGGCAGACAAAGATACGTTGATCTCTCGCTTTCAACGGGACAATTTGCAATATCTTTCTCCTCGTACTTATGGGGTAGCTGTTACACATCGTTTCTAAGCTCTAATATAGTTAGAGTGCTAAGAGTGACAGACGGGGCTGCATTTGCGGCCCCGTTTTTTGTTGCATCTATGCGTGGCTCTTTTTCCACTCTTCACCTTCCTTATCTGTCAGCTTGCCGCAATGCGTGGTTTTGCCACTAGAAGTTTTCCCGTTTTTACGGTAGGGAACACGTGGGGAAGAAAACAACAGGAGGGGATGCCAATGTTTTCAGTACATTTGTTCAATCAGGTGGTCAGGCGCTGCCTTGTGATGGGGGCTGTGCTCGGCATTAGTTTCAGTGCTGCGGCCCTGGATGTGAAGCTGCAAACCCCTCAGGGAGCCTTGATCGGCGAGCGTGTTGGCATTTTTGAAAAAGCTGTTG
>JBNKGK010000221.1:0-6069 GCA_050289785.1 Kordiimonas sp. | reverse complement strand
TATAGTGGCTTTCAAGGATGCTTCAAATTCTTCTGTAGGCCGGGCAGAATGAATGTTAATCGCGCCCCCTGTGGCATTACGACCATTAATCGTCCCCTGAGGGCCCCTTAACACTTCAACCCGACCAAGATCAAAAAAACTGGTATCAAACAAAAGCTGGTTTGAAAAAGGGACACCATCCTGACTGATTGTCACCCCGGCTTCAGCACCAATATTGATCAGTTCGGCCCCAACGCCACGGATGGAAACGAAGTTATTTCCGTTTGCGGAACCAAACTGCAAGCTAGGAACCATTTGTTTCAGGTTGCTAACGCCTGACACCCCGGATTTTTCCATGCTGTCACCTGAAAAAGCAGAAATGGCGATAGGCACATCAAGCACACTTTCCGCCCTCTTTTGCGCTGTCACAATAATTTCTTCCAGCACGAAAGAGGAGCCCTGACCGGCATCCGCACTGCTTTTATCGTCGCTCTCCATCGCCAAACGCTCCGCAGAACCTACAGCAATTGTGCTGGCATCAATGCGGCGATAGGTGAGGCCTGTATTCGCCAGAAGCAGATTTAAGGCCTGTTCTTCCGTGTAAGCGCCATTCAGCGCCCGTGCCCGTTTATTCAGCGCATCTTCCGAGAAGGTCAGCAACTGAAAACCTGCCTGCTGCGCCAGTGCGTTCAGGGCTCGGTCCAGCCTCTGGGCATCAATGCTAACGGTAACGGCATTTCCACTGCCGCCTTCTGCCATCACCGGCTGGGCGGCAAGCGCTGCACAAATCGCAATAATACTGACTGTTTTTCCAATGTTCATTTTTGAAGGTCCTCCCTACTTTATCTTCCCGCACCCATAGCAAAAACTGCTCCGGGCGCTTCTGCAGGTAAAGACTGTGACCCTTTCATTTTGTGTATATTTTTTCTGTCTTTTTTCATCGTTCAAACTTTTTTCACCTAAAAAATATACATTTTTGTGCAGGAACAGTCTTTAGATATATCATGGGCGTGTAAACGTTTTCTTGTCCAAGGGCTGACGGGTGAAAAAAGAAGGGAAAAATCGGAATATAGGCAGCCGCCTTGGGTCGGTCATCACTGAATATCGCCCACAGCTACACAGCTATCTGCGCAGCAAGCTGGGCAACGAAAGTGATGTGGAAGATATCGCTCAGGAAGCCTTTTTGCGGCTATTGCGTGTTGATGTGCCAGAACTGATCAAACGCCCGCATGATTATCTGTTCCGCATTGCTTCAAATGTTGTGCATGATTTTTACCTGAAACAGAGCCGCAAGCCTGATTTTATTGATGAGGGCGATATAGCAGACACCCGCACACCAGAGGATGCGCTAGCCGCGCAATCAAACATCCGCCATCTGGAAGATATTCTGAAAGAGCTGCCCGCGCGCCAGCAAGCCGCTTTCATTTTGAAAAAGCGCGACGGCCTGCGCCATGAGGAAATTGCCAAGAGGCTGGATATTTCCGTTCACACCGCCAGAGCCTATGTCAGCCAAGCCCTGGCGCATTGTCGCATGAGATGGGAGGAATAAATGACAATCAAACACCCCAAACGCGACAAACGCATTATTGAAGAGGCCGCCACATGGGCAAGCCTATTGGATGATGCTGACCTGACAAGGCAGGAGAGAGAAGACCTAGCAACATGGCTCAGGGCTTCCCCCCAGCATGTGAAGGAACTGTTGCTTGCCCAGGCGCTTTTCTCCGAAGCAGACGGCATGGACCCTGAAAAAGCCATTTCCATAGACGCACTGCTGGAGCAATCTGGCGCAGAGGTTGTTTCGTTTTCACAACAAAAAGAGCAGCGGGCGGAATCACGCCCCACCAAGGCGGGCCTGCCCCTTTTCCGGATTGCAGCGGCCGCCCTTATCCTGCTGGGTGCAGGGCTGTTCACTATCGCAGAGTTCCGCCCTTTTGCGGGCACAGAGGCAAAGGCCGTGCTTTACACCACAGAGGTGGGCGAGCAGAGAGAAATCAGCCTTGCTGATGGCTCCACCGTGCACCTGAACACCGGTTCGCGGCTGAGTGTACGTTATAGCAGTGAGGAACGGGCGATTGACCTGTTATCCGGCGAAGCCTTTTTTGATGTAGCACAAGAAGTGGAAAGGCCCTTCCGGGTGCACAGCAATAATGCCGTCACCGAGGCCCTTGGCACCAGCTTCAACATCTACCTGAAGGGTGATGCCACACAAGTGGCTGTGCTCAGCGGTAAAGTGGCTGTTTCAGAAGCCACGAATGAGAGCAGAACAAACCGTCTGCTGGCCACCATTGGCTTCACATCACCGGCACGCCTGGCCACCCTCGGCAAAGGAGAGACTGTAACGGTGGATAAAGCTGGCAACGCGCATCCTGAAAATATGATCAACCCTGAGGTCCTCACCTCATGGCGCAAGAACAAGCTGGTGTTTGAAAACACCCCGCTTTCAGAAATTGCCAACCAGTTTAACCGCTATAACAAAACCCGGATTGTGGTGGAAAACCTGAGTGAGGCCGAGCCTCACTTCTCGGGTGTCTTTGCCACCAATAACCCTGATGCCTTCCTCACCATCCTGGAACTCTCGCGCACGGCGACGATTTCCAAACAGGGTAAAAACACCATCAACGTACAGGTAGAATAGCGAGCAGTTCTGCAACATGTGCTACATGAACCGAAGACTCCTATTATTTTGAAAATGGTGCTGCCGCAGTCGTCGTGGCGCTCCCATGTAAAACCTGCCCATAAAGCCTCCTCCTGATTAATGGCAATATTTACACCATCAATCTCCGGGACTAAACACCTTGGATAACAATCGTCGAGCATTACCTGCCAATAAAGCTTTCTCCACCTGAGGCTTAAGCCCCATTGCCTGCCATTCCTGAATACATCTTGCATGGTCCATGGTGGCCCAGTCTGTCGCGAATAGAATTTGATCCGCCAGCAGGGAATTCATAAATTTATGCATCATTTCCCAGCCACTGCCTGATTGGCCAATATATTTGGGGGCAAGCCCCCCAAACTCCATATAAATATTGGGATGTTTGCGGGCAACCGCCACCATTTCAGCAACCCACGGCCAACCCGCATGGGATGCAATGATGGTGAGATCAGGAAAATCACAGGCCACCTCATCCAGCAGCATAGGGTTTTCGCCGCTCATGGGGCAGTTCAGGCTGTAGTTAATGCCCACATGCAGGGCAATAAAAAGCCCTTTTTCCATCGCTTTGGCATAAACCGGGTAGAGGCGCTTGTCATTAATGGCCATATGGAAGAATGCGGGCTGTACAGAAATGCCGACAAAACCCAGATTTGCGCAATCATCAATCTGCTGAAGAGCACGCGGGATACTGAAATTCTGCAGGGAAATGGCCCCCACCCCGGTAAACCTGTCCGGATGTTTGGCAACAACGTCTGCCACGGTATGATTAAGAGTATCCGCTATATCACCGGCTTCATGCTCTGCGTGCATCAGGGCGTGGCCTACCCCGCTCCTATCCATCAGGGCCAGTAGATCATCCAGAGATTGTTGTTTGAAAAATCTCTCCCGTGTATTTAACACAGCATCATAGCCATTGATCAGGGCCTCCGGCAGGTCAACCACCGGGAAAAGGTTTGATGGCACACGCACTCGAAAATCAATAATGGATGAAGCTTCTATGGCTCTCTTCACCTTCTCTGCCATTGGCGCGATTTCAGGCATGGACCATGCCTCCTTTCAGGGCTTGTTCTTTAAGGGCAATTTTGTTCACTTTTCCCACGGGTAAAAGCGGCATTTCATCAATAATGATGAAGTGCTTGGGTACTTTATAGTTCGCCATATTTTCCTTGCAGAAGCTACGCAGTTCTTCCACTTCAAGGGTAGAAGCTGTTCCTTCACCAACCACAATAAAAGCGGCCCCCACTTCCTGATAACGGGGATCAGGCACGCTTACCACAGCGGCCATCTGAACCGAGGGGTGGCTTTCCAACAGGTTTTCAATCTCCCGTGGATAAACGTTATAGCCACCGGATTTGAACATATCCGACATACGCCCCACCAGGCTTATGGTGCCATCTTCGCGCCAATAGCCCACATCACCTGTGTGTAACCAGCCATCCTCGGTGTAGGCTTCACGGCTGGCCTCTGGCCTGTTGAGATATTCCAGAAACAGGTAATCCCCTTTAAACTGCAACTCACCGGCCTCGCCGGGGGCACAGGGCTTGCCCTCAACATTCACAATTCGGCAGGGCATATGCGGGCTGGGACGACCAATGGTTTCACTTAATTCTGTGATATCCGCGTTAACACTGGTGTATGTTGTATGCGCGGCCGTTTCTGTCATGCCGTAAAAGCTCATCATGTGAGGCGTGATTTTCTTGAGCCTTTCTATCATGGGCGCCGGCAGGGCAGCGCCACCCCAAACGATCAAATTCACGCAAGAGAGATCGGTTTTTTCAAAATCAGGATGATCCAGCAGCATGAGCAACATGGTGGGCACACCGCCCAACACAGGCATTTTTTCGCGCTCCACAGCCTGCAGGAAAGCAGCGGGGTCAAAACGCTCCTGAAACAACATTGTCCCGCCGCTGACAAGACTAACACAGCAGGTATCCGCCACACTGGCCACATGATTGATAGGAAAACAGCAGATACCGCAAGGCACCTTTGCGCCCGCCTCAAAGGAAAATTGCTGATAATGCTGGTTTTGCACAACAGAGCCAAAGCATAGCCCATAATGCGAGAGAAGTGCTCCCTTCGGCCTGCCTGTTGAGCCAGAAGTATATACCAGCAGCGCAGCATCCATGGGCAGGACCACTGCCCGGCGCTTATCCATTTCACTTTCAGGCAAGGTGTTGCCATGAGCCAGAAAATCATCAAAAGACAATAAACCTGGCATTGGCTTGGTAAGGGCAACCACCTGCTCTACGAACCCATAGTTTTTCTGGATAACCTCGGCAACATCCTGATAGTCCCTGCCTTCATGCTCAGCCATCATCAAAACAAGCTTGGGTTTGGCATCCTCCAGCACATAACACAGTTCCTGCATTTTATATTTGGGGTTAAGGCCCAGCCAAATGGCCCCTACTCGCGTGGCCGCAAGGAAGCTGACCCAAAACTCTGTTCTGGAGGTGCAGAGAACAGCCACCCTGTCACCCTTTGCCAGACCAGCTGCCATATATGCCTTGGCACAGCTTGCCACCTGCTCATGAAGGGCGTGGTAGGTTAGCCTCTCCTCACCAAAGATAACGGCCTCACGCTCAGGGTATTTAGTGGCATATTTTTCAACATAATCTGCCATTACCGGCAGCACGACATCTGACATCATTGGATATTGCCCCTTACACAAACGAAAACCGTTCCTGAAACACAGGCTATGGCAAACGGCGCGGCAGAACCACTACCCGACAGGTAACAGCCCTTAGCCTACGCGGGAAAAGGCCAGGATACGCTCCAGTATTTGCGGGTCTTTAATGGCCTCAACATTAGCTTTATTCTCAAAATCCAACACTGCCTCAAAATGCGCATAGCTGCCAAGGTTGATGGCTTTTTTCAGAGTAGCGAGGGAGCGCGGCAATAAAGCTGACAAGCGCTCACAAAGGGTAGTAATTTCTTGCTCAAACTGTTCTTGAGAAGCCACTTTCCAGGCTATACCCATCTCATATAGTTCTTGGGCCGTCTGTTTCTCACCCAGCAAAATAAGCTCTCGCGCTTTCATGGGGCCAACCAGAGCAGGCAATATGGTGGTAACAGCCCCGGTGACAGAAAGCCCCCATTGTGCTTCCGGGAAAAAGCCCTTCGCTTCTTCAGACCAAATGGAAAAATCACAATTTACCACCCATTCAAAAACAGCCCCCACAGCCCAGCCATGCACAGCAGCAATGACAATTTTATCACTGAATATGATCTGACGCGTGATCTCTTGCAGCATATCGCTTTCCTGGCACAAACGAGCGTCTATTTCAGCTTCTGTCAAACCCTCCAACGGGCTTTCTTCTGTCAGATCAGCACCAGCGCAAAAAGCCCGCCCAGCACCCCGCAGCACAATAACCTTGATGAGAGGGTTGAGGTTGGCTTCCTTCAGCGCAACGCATAGACCCGCCACCAACTCTGCATTA
>JBNKGK010000220.1:0-6103 GCA_050289785.1 Kordiimonas sp. | reverse complement strand
AATTAACTGACACTACATCTCTCGATGTAGCTGGACACATAAGTGACCCGTAAAAGTCACCGGAGTGTCCTTGAGATCAAGACAATAGTAACCAGACCACTGTCCTCATCTCCCTTCCATATTACAATGTCAAAGAGCGCAGAAATCTACCCACCGGAAAATCCAGTTACCTGTACCTTCTATCTGCGGGCAGTGCCGGACCGGACATTTCGTCAGCGTGCGGCAAGGTGACCTTTTTACGACAAAAAGCAGTTTCTTGTCAAGCTCAATTAAGAGCCAAGGTCAAAACCTTCAGAGCAATTTCGTTCGGGTTATCAAGGCTTTCGCCGTGTCCCCGAAGAGCAGCGCCCCGTCGGTGGAGGCGGGTTATAGGGGTGGTTCCGCTATCTGTCAAACACCTTTTTGATCTTTTTGTAAAAAAAACGAAAAAGAAGGTCAAAAGCCAGGAAAACCAACGATTTCAGAAGCGCCCTCCACCAGTTTTCACGGTGCTGGCCCACAGCCCATATAATGGCCTATATATAGGGGTGCCTTCAAATACACATACTAATGCCCATATCTCCGCCAACAAATCACAAGGCAGAAACCTTATGGAGGACAGAGATGTCCTTTTCTGCACAAAGCGGAACCCGAGCCAAACAGAGTCGCCTACGACTCATTGGTTTTGAAAGACCGACTCTGCACAGAAGTTGCGTCAGATAGCAAAAAGAGGTATTTCTATAGTGAAAACCACCGTTAAACGGAAAGAGTCAGGCATAGGAAAATGGTAAAACAGGCTGCTCACTATATAAAACAGCTTTATACTCAATATTGGACAGCTGAGAACCGCGACATGATTCTGCAGAAATGCCGCGCTCTGCTTAAGTCCAGTGAGTCGCCCGCTGGCTTCATGGGCATCGCAGCTTTTGGCCTGGTTCTTGTGCTTCTCTTTAATATAGGGGGGGAATCTTCAGTTCAGGAGACCGGTGAGCACTCAGCCCCCGACTTTCAGGCCGAATCTATGGATACTGTGGAACAGGCCGTCACCACCAATGAACCAAAGGTACCAGAACCACAGGAAGAAAACCTTGTTCTGCGCCGGGGGGAAACGCTGATTAATCTACTGCGCCGGGCAGGCATTGACTATAAGAGCGCTTATGCTGCTGTGACCGAGCTTGGCCAAATCACCAACTTGCGTAAACTGCAGGCTGGCGAATCTGTTTACCTGACCCGCACATCAGCGGGGCACTCTATCGACAGACTGGGCCTGAGGGATACATTTGATTCTCAGGCGCTCGTCGAAATAAGAGATGGTGCCTATGCTGCCAAGCGGGAAGCTATCCCCACCCTGCCCCTTACGCACCTTGTCTCAGGCACTATTACAGATAGCCTGTATCTTTCAGGCAAACGGGCGGGCCTGCCAGATAAGGTGATTGTTGAGCTAATCCGGCTTCTCAGCTTTGATGTAGATTTTGAGCGCGACATCAGAGAGGGTGATACCTTTCAGGTCTATTTTGAGCGCAGCTATGCCCCGGGTTATGATGATCTGGAGGAAGGGCGAATCCTTCAAGCAATTTTAAACCTGCGCGGACGCCAGCTTGAAGCCACGCTTTATGTGGATGCCAAGGGTAACACAGATTATTTTGATTCGAACGGCGAAAGCACACGCCGCACCCTGATGAAGACCCCCTTGGATGTCACAGTGGTCACCTCTTCCTACGGTCAGCGCAAACACCCTGTGCTTGGCTATACCCGTATGCATAAAGGTGTGGATTTCCGTGCCCGCACTGGCACGCCCATTATGGCAGCAGGTGACGGCGTAGTGGAGCGCGCCAGCCGTTATGGCAGCTATGGCAACTATATCCGCATTCGCCACAACAGCACCTACAAAACGGCCTATGCGCACCTGAGCCGCTATGGCCGTGGCATTAAAGCAGGAGCCAGGGTGAAGCAAGGGCAAGTGATTGGCTATGCCGGGGCCACAGGCCGCGTGAGTGCAGCTCACCTTCATTATGAAGTGCTAGTGAATGGCAAACAGGCCAACCCGCTGACCCTGAAATTGCCGACAGGCCGCACCCTGAAAGGTGACACACTGAACAGCTTCCGTGATTCACGCAATTATATTATGGCTGATATTCAGCAGATTCGGGCACGGGAAGATATTCTGATGGCGGATGAAGAAAATAGCCGCAATACCAAGATCGCAGATAACCGCGTGAATAGCGGGGCCTCACCCAGCCCGCAAGATCCGGTGAGATAGAGACCGGAGATAAAAAAGCAAAAGGGCGGAATTAGATAACACCGCCCTTTCTTATTATATATCTTTCCAAAACTTAAGCTGCTTCGCTGGCTTCTCCTGCCACTGTAAGAAGAAGCGCTCCTTCACCAGCAGCTACATTAACTGTGTCACCAGATTTCACGTCGCCTTTGAGAATCAGCTCAGCGAGTGGATCCTGCAGAAACTTCTGCACTGTCCGCTTTAATGGCCGCGCGCCGTAAACCGGGTCATAGCCTGTTTCTGCCAACCATTCGATTGCATCCTGCGACAGAGACAGGGAAATTTTTCGGTCTTTCAGCAAGTTCAACAAGCGAGCTATCTGAATATCCACAATACCAGCCATATGGCCCCGCTCCAGCCTGTGGAACAAAATTGTTTCATCAAGCCGGTTCAGAAATTCCGGTCGGAAAGCCCCTTTCACCACATCCATCACCTGGTTCCGCACTGTCTCAACAGCTTCGCCTTCTTTCAGCTCGGCAATGAGATGTGAGCCAAGATTGGACGTGAGAATGATCAGCGTGTTGGTGAAATCTACCGTACGCCCCTGGCCGTCGGTCAAGCGGCCATCATCCAACACCTGCAAGAGCACATTGAACACATCAGGGTGCGCCTTTTCCACCTCGTCAAACAGCACAACCTGATACGGCCGTCTGCGCACAGCCTCTGTAAGGACGCCGCCTTCCTCATAGCCAACATAACCCGGAGGCGCACCAATCAAGCGGGATACAGCATGCTTCTCCATAAATTCAGACATATCAATCCGCACCATGGCAGTGTCATCATTAAAAAGAAAAGCGGCCAGCGCCTTGGTCAGCTCTGTTTTACCCACACCCGTTGGCCCGAGAAACAGGAAACTGCCGAGAGGACGATTTGGGTCCTGCAAACCAGCCCGAGCACGCCGTACGGAAGCAGAAACCGCTTCCAACGCTTCTTTCTGGCCGATCACGCGTTTGCCGAGTTCCTCTTCCATACACAGAAGCTTATCCCGCTCGCCTTCCAACATTTTATCAACAGGCACCCCTGTCCAGCGGGAAACAACGCCAGCAATATCCTGGTCTGTTACTTCCTCACGCAAGAGACCACCATGCTCATCGGCATTGGCTGCAGCTTCCAGCCTGCGCTCCAGCTCAGGGATGGCACTGTGCTGCAGTTCACCAGCCTTGGCAAAATCACCTGTACGCTGTGCCTGCTCCAATTGAATACGAGCCTGATCAAGCTGTTCCTTGATCTGCTGCTCACCCGCAATTTTGTCCTTCTCGGCCTGCCAGCGAGCTGTCAGCTCGGCAGACTGCTGCTCAAAGTCAGCCAGTTCTTTTTCAAGTTCCTTCAGCCGGGTTTTAGAGCCTTCATCCTTTTCTTTCTTAAGAGCTTCCCGTTCAATTTTCAGCTGAATGATTTTACGGTCCAGCTCATCCACGGCTTCCGGTTTTGATTCTGTTTCCATCCGCAAGCGGGAAGCAGATTCGTCCATCAAGTCGATTGCCTTATCGGGCAGAAACCTGTCAGTGATATAGCGGTTGGACAAGGTGGCCGCTGCCACCAGCGCTGCATCCGTGATGCGTACACCGTGGTGTAGTTCGTATTTCTCCTTCAACCCTCGCAGGATGGAGATAGTATCTTCCACCGTTGGTTCAGACACAAACACAGGTTGGAAGCGCCGTTCCAGCGCCGCATCTTTTTCAACATATTTGCGATATTCATTCAGTGTGGTGGCGCCGATACAGTGCAGCTCCCCCCGCGCCAGGGCAGGTTTCAGAAGGTTAGAGGCATCCATGGCCCCATCTGTTTTACCCGCGCCCACAAGGGTGTGCATTTCATCAATAAACAAGATGATATTACCATCACCATGCGCGACTTCCTGCAGGACGCCTTTCAGCCGTTCTTCAAATTCACCGCGATATTTTGCGCCTGCAATCAGAGCCCCCATATCAAGGGACATGATTTTCTTCTGCTTCAGGCTATCTGGCACATCACCGTTAGCGATTCTAAGCGCAAGGCCTTCCGCAATTGCGGTTTTACCCACACCCGGTTCACCGATCAGCACAGGGTTATTTTTTGTCCGCCGGGAGAGCACCTGAATGGTGCGACGAATTTCTTCATCACGACCAATGACAGGATCAAGCTTACCGTCTAGCGCACGAGCGGTGAGATCTTGCGCAAAACGCTTCAGCGCATCATAAGCATCTTCAGCGGAAGACGTGTCCGCCGTGCGCCCCTTACGGACTTCATTGATCGCTTTATTCAGCGCATCAGCGGAGAGCCCCGCTTTAGAGAGAATGGAGGCTGATTCTGCTTTCGGCGTTAGCAACAGCGCCAATAAAAGCCGCTCCGCTGTTACAAACTTATCGCCCGCTTTTTCTGCAACCTCCTCAGCTTTGGCAAAAAGCTGTGCAGTTGTTGGGTCAAGGTGCAATTGACCAGCGCCTGAACCTTCAACTTTTGGCATTTTATCAATAGCAGCCTGAACGCCAGCCAAGGCCTCTTCCGGCCTACCACCGGCAGCGCGGATAAGGTTAGCCGCCAGGCCTTCCTTGTCATCCAGCAGAACCTTCAAAATATGTTCTGGTGTGAAACGCTGATGGCCTTCCCTCAGGGCAAGCCCCTGAGCTGACTGGATGAAGCCACGTGTGCGATCTGTATATTGTTCAATATTCATATATCTTTAACCCCATGATCCGCTTATCCTTAATTATAAGCAACAAGCCTTGATTAATGGCAAATTGGCACCCTTTAAGGCATGCCTACTGGATAATATGTAAGCACGAAATGACTGTGCTCAAGTATTGGGTGCATTTTTTTCAATCGGCGCACAAACAAAAACCGCCTGAAAAATCAGACGGTTTTTGTGGGTATTTTGATACTGTTAGAGAAGTTTGGCGCGGTAAAGACTAGTCAGCAGGTGTCTCTTCTTCAGTCGGCTTCTTGCGTGCGCGAGGTTTGCGTTTTGGCTTTTCCTCTGCAACAATCTCTTCAGCCTGAACAGCCGCAGGTTCAGCGTCAGCCACCTTTTTGCTTGTCCGTGTACGGCGCTTGGGTTTCTCATCGATAGCATCTGCCTCAGCAACCTCTTCTGCTTTTGCTGCCTTTCGGCGGCGGGCAGGGGCACGCTTGGGCTTCTCTGCAGAAACCTCCGCAGACGTATCAGCAACTGGCGCCTCTCCAACAACGGGTGCCGTTTCTGCAGATACAGTTTTACTCACCTCAGCTGGAACAGCCGCCTCACTATTCTCTTCCGTCTTTTTAAAGCGAGCTGGCCCACGGCGGCGGCGAGGTTGGTCTTTATCTGCCACGGTCCCCTGCAGGTCCAGCTCAGGGTGCACCTCAGCAGGCTGCTCTTGACCGGCAAGATCATTCAAAGGTTTTGTTGCGCTTTCACCCGCAGGCACTTCACGGTCATCCCGTACTTCACGAGGGGGCCGTTCTCTATCACGGCCTCGGCCATTACGGCGGAAACGATTACCTTCCTGCTGCTCTGAGCCAGAGCCACTATCTTGCTCGTCATCTGAAGAATTAGCAACCTCGTTCGGACCACGCATCGCATTCAAGACACGCTGATAATGATCAGCAAATTGAAAATAATATTCAGCGTCTACCCGGTCACCCGCCTGCAGTGCTTCTCTCGCTTGAGTCTTATACTTTTCAAGAAGTTGCTTCGGATTACCACGAACTTTCATATCCTGGCGATTATGGCCACCATTATTATTGGATTGATTGTTTTTGCGGGACGATGCCCGGCCACGCTGTTTACGCGCGTTTTGAGCCTGTTTCATGCGAAAATAATACCAACAGTGTTATGATTATACGGCGACCAACGTGCCACCTACTTTCCGACATCAATTATCAATC
>JBNKGK010000219.1:0-6109 GCA_050289785.1 Kordiimonas sp. | reverse complement strand
AAAAGTACATAGGGGCTGGCTGCTGTTCCTGGTCTCTGTACTATCAATGATAAAGTGAAGAGGCTTGTCATATATACCCTGCAGAGCCGCAAGAAATTCAGCATAGTGCGCGGATGTTGGTTCGTGGCTCCATATCTGAAAGTGATAGGCGCCCCTTGTTGATGTGCTGGAAATAATGAAACGTGTATCCTTGGCCTGGGTAATTTCTATTAACAACAGGGTCATGTTGTTGGATTTGGCTTTAACCTGTAATGCGGGATAGTTCCCTTTTAGCCACTGGTCCACTATGGGGTTCCGCTTCTCTGTTAAGCGGTTTTGAAGGCGTCCATTAGTGAGGGATAAGTGTTTTAAAATACGGTTCAGGGCCGTTTTACTCAGTGTTTGGCGAAATTTCTTGCGAATAAGTTTGCCCGTTAATGCCGGTGTCCATAAGGTTTGAGAAAACCCATAATCTTCTGGTTGGTGGTCGGTGAATAAGTGCTTAAGCTTATCTTCCTGTTTCTTGCTTAGAATTGGTTTGCGGCCGATTTTCTCACTGGCATTCAGGCCGACTTCTCCCTCGGTTTTATATTGCTTGAGCCATGCATAAACTGTGGTGCGGTGCAGGTTAAAATGCCGAGCGACAGCTGCGGGAGCCTGACCATTCAACACCTGAAGCACAGCCGTTTTGCGAATATTTTCAAGCTGTCTTCGCGCGGCGCTATCCCGTTTTGTCTGCAATTCCCGCATATATAGGCCATTATTTGTCGTTCAATTTAGAATTTATATCATACTTGTTGTTCAATATAAAAATTATAAAAGTGGAAAATATCATTTTAAATTAAATCATTAGAAAGAATTAACGACGAGCATTCTTTCATAAATAGATGAAACCAGGCTCATTTCCTTGGTCTAATTAGCGTCAGACGCAGATTGCTCGCTCCTTCTGTCCCTTGTAGGGTTTCTATGGGTAGGGGATATACCTGCATACAAACAAGAGGTTGGAGCAAGCCAAATATGCTTGTTGCGGCGACTCGAATAGATAATAGGACGCGAGGCAGCATGAGTTTAGTTGACGTGGGCGTGGCTTCTAAAGCGAATGCCGAGAAACAAAATCAGTTCTTAAAATCGACAGCCATAGATGGGCCCTATGCCAAATATGTTTTGGGCATCCTGGTCATCATGGGAGTTTTTAACTTTATTGATCGGCAAATCTTGGCCATTTTAGCGGAAGATATCAAGGCAGACCTTGGCCTTTCCGATGGTGATTTGGGCTTTCTATATGGTACGGCATTCGCTGTTTTCTATGCTGTTTTTGGCATCCCCCTAGCCAGGGTGGCGGACACCTGGATGCGTACAAGGCTCATTGCTATTAGCGTTGGTTTCTGGAGCTTGACGACTGCCTTGTCTGGTCTGGCAAAAAGTTTCATCCCTTTATCTGTCTGCCGCTTTGGCGTTGGTGTGGGCGAAGCTGGGGCATCACCTGCCGCACTCTCCCTGCTTTATGATTATTTTTCTCCAAAAATCCGCACCACGGTTATGGCCATTTACGGCAGTGGCATTGCGATAGGTTCTGGCATTGGCCTTTTCCTCGGGGGTAGCATCCTAACTGCTTGGGCGAACATGTGGCCAGACCCGGCCTTGGCTCCCTTAGGGCTTAAGGGGTGGCAGGCTGCTTTCATGGTCGTTGGGGTGCCCGGGCTTCTTCTGGCGTTGTGGATTAGCAGTCTGCGTGAGCCGGTACGGGGACAAGCCGAGGGCCTGAGCGATAATAATGCTGATGCGCACCAGCCTGACACCCGCCTCAGCACATTTCTGCGTATTTTTTTCCGTGAGCTTGCACCAATGGTGCCGGGGGTTAACTTGCGGCTTCTCAGCAATGCTGGGGCTGGCGTGAAAATGCTTTGGTTGAATATCTGCGTCGGCGTTTTGCTTGCACTCACAGCTTCTTTTTTAATTGAGAAAACAGGTTCCGTGTTGCAGTGGGGTGCTCTTGGTGTGGGCTTTTATTGTGCCTTTTCCTGGGCTCAGTTTCTGGTGGCGAGAGACCCTGTCTGTTTCGGTATGATTTTCGGTTGCCGGACAGTTCTTTACCTGCTGGCCTACATTGGCCTCAGCGTTTTTAGCAGCGCAGCTGTTGGTTTTTGGATGGTGCCCTGGTTTCAGCGGTATTTTGAGGTGAGTGCTGCTGATATTGGTTTCTTCATTGGCATATCGGTAGTAAGTGGTGGCCTTATCGGGATGATCTCCAGCGGTATCATTGCTGATAAATTGCGGCAGCGTTTTCAGGCTGGAAAACTCTATGTAGTGATGGCTGGTAATCTTATCTGGCTTGGCTCCGTTATTGCCATGCTGTTTAGCCAGAACCTTATGGCTGCCTATGTTCTTGCGTTCATCAAAATTGTGACAGGCGCCATGGTAGCGTCCCCGGCAGGGTCAACAATGAACGATTTAATGTTACCGCGCACACGGGCTGTGGGCATGGCACTTTATATCATGACCATGAATTTCACCGGGGTTGCCTTGGGTCCCTATTTCGTGGGGGTGGCAAGTGACATTATCCAGTCGTCCTCAGGTGTCACAAGTGGAGATGCCCTGCAGCAGGCGATGCTTTTATCCCTTGTTGCCACCCTTCTTAGCCTGGTTTTTCTGTTTCTTGCCATCAAAAGCCTTCCGGCTGATGAGGAAAACCGTTTGGTCAGGGCTCGAAACCTTGGCGAAAAAATTTAATATAAACGGAGTTAGAGTGATGCAAACCCAAAAATATAAAGGCCCCCTGACGGGGCTGACAGTGATAGATTTTGGCCATTATTATGCGGGGCCAGTGGCTGCTATGCTGCTGGTTGAGCAGGGGGCAACGGTGGTTCGTGTTACCCGGCCCGGCCAACCAGAATTGCCCAGCCAGCAATATCGTGTGGTGAACCGTAACAAGAAGCTTATTGAACTTGATCTGAAAACAGAGGAAGGCAAGGCCAGAGCTTTAAAGCTGATCAGCAAAGCTGATGTGGTGATTGAAAATTTCCGCCCTGGGGTGATGAAACGTTTGGGGCTGGATTACCATAGTGTGCAGAGTTTTAACCCCGGCCTTGTTTATCTGTCGCTGCCCGGTTTTGCCTCGGCAGATAAAGAGCGGGCCTCTATCCAGGCATGGGAAGGGGTAATTTGTGCGGCTTCCTGTGTTTACACCGATACAAGCCCGGTTCGAAAACTGATCCATCATCCGCCGGTATATACCTGGGCACCGCAAAGCTCCATGTACGGGGCCATTCATGGCTGCACCGCCGTTATGGCTGCGTTGCTGGCCCGCAGAAACCATGGTTGGGGCACGAATATTGAGGTGCCGCTTGTTGATGCCAGCATGTCTGCCTTCGGCTATGATTTCTGGGCGGATCCAGGATACCCACCCTCCTCTAAAACTGTGGGTGAAGAGGGTGTTAAGCGAGATCATTTCATTCCTGATACCTATAAACCTTTGGTGTATTCAGATAAAGACACCAAGGAACTCTCATTGGAAAAAGTGAATAAGGGTATGCGCATCATGTTTAAGAAGGCGCTCTTTACCTGTGCTGATGGGCGTGAAGTGCTTTTATGGGCTGAACGCAGCGAAAAATATATGAAAGCTCTGGGCATTGAGAGACAGTTAAGACTGGAGGGCTTTACCTTTGCCGGCCGCTGGGAAAAGCCGGGTCTGGACAATAATGTAAACGGCGTTATGAGCCCGGAGCGCGAAGCTCGCCTTATCGACATTTTGCGGGAGTTGTTTCTCACGAAAACAGCGGAAGAGTGGGAAACGCTGCTGGCTGAAAAAGTCGCCATCGGCATGATGCGCACCCGGGAGGAGTGGTTGGCGCTCGACCCTCTGATGAAGTCTGGCATTCTCTCGGTAATGGATGACGGGAGCGATGTTCTGACCGTTTCCGGGCGCATGGCGGATATCAGTGGCCCTGAGGAAATCGACCTCTCTTATACCGAGCCTGAACAGCTTTCCTGGAACGATATAGAGTGTTTGTTGCCAGTTGAATCTGTGAGCCATAAGCCAGATGGGCCAAAGCCGGCACAGTCCAAATGCCACCTTCTGCAGGGCCTTAAAATTCTTGATATGGCTAATATTATTGCCGGGCCGGATGGTCCCTTCATTCTCCAGCAGTTTGGGGCCGAGGTGATCAAACTGGATGTTCCCGATATGCTGTTAAGGTCTGGCGCACAGATGCTGGCCTATGAAGTAGGGCAAGGGAAACGATCCCTTTTGATGGACCTGAAAGCGCAGCCGGGTCGTGAGGTTTTTGAAAAGCTGGTGTCATGGGCTGATGTGGTTACCCACAATAATTTGGATGATGTGGCTCGCAGGCTGGGGGTTGCGCATGATCAACTTGGTAAAATCAACGCTGATGTTGTCAGTGCGCAATTTTCTGCCTGTGGTGGTACTCACCGCGGTGGTTGGGAACAGCGCAATGGGTGGGACCTGTTGCTTCAGGCAACCAGCGGCCTGATGGTTGGGTTTGGCTCTCTCAAGGAGCCACACTTGCACGGCCTGATTTCTGCAGCTGATTATCTGGGCGGTGCCCTGTTTGCCTATACCATTCTGGTTGGTGTGTGGCAGCAGCGCACAATTGGCTACGCCGGTGAGGCTCGTACCTCTTTGGCAAGAGCCGTGAACGCCGTGCAGCTTCCCTACATGATTGCCAAAGATGGCAAAAGTGAATGGGGTGAAGATCACGGTCAGGACGCGGTGGGGGATCATCCCTGGCAGCGCCTCTATGAATGTGCGGATGACTGGATTTATGTGGGCACCAGTGAGGCACGAGCCGGAGTGTTAGCGCAAGCAGTGATTGGCCAGCCGGATATTGATGAAAAAGCCATGGAGCAGGCCTTTAAAACTGAATCATGCGCTGTCTGGCTAGCCAGGCTGACAGAGGCCGATATCGCCTGTCACAAAGTGATGAGTGTGCTTGATATATGTCGGGATGGTCATCTGCGCCGGGTGGATAATGACGAGGCGATTGAGGTTATCGGGCATAGCAATGAGGTGCTGCACTGGGACAAACACCCGTGCGAACACGACCTTATCCTGAAAGCGCCAACCTATATTCGCGTGGGGGACAAACCCACTTACAAACGCTTCACCCCTACCCCTATTTTTGGCCAGAACAGCAAGGAAATACTGCGTGATATGGGGCTAAGCAATAAAGACATTGAGGGCTTGATAAACCTTGGTGTGGTCCATGAATTTCAGCCGGGCATGGGCGGCAAGGATGTTTATGTGTGGAAAGCGGGGAAATAATTATGACGAATAAGAGAAAGTTACCCTTAGCGGGCCTGAATGTAGTTGATTTTGGCTGGTATTATGCGGGTCCTATGGCGGGCATGTTGCTGGCCGATCAGGGCGCAAATGTTGTTCGCATCGTCAAGCCCGGCCAACCGGAGGTGATGCCTCAGCAATATAGGCTTCTGAACCGCAACAAGAAGCTGCTGGAACTGGACCTGAAAACAGAGGACGGTAAGGCCCAGGCTTTGGCCTTGGTTGAGAAGGCGGATGTGCTTATAGAGAATTTCCGCCCCGGTGTTATGAAGCGCTTGGGCCTAGATTATGCCGCGGTGAAACAGTTCAATCCGCGTCTTATCTATTTGTCTTTGCCCGGTTTTGCCTCCACTGATAAAGAGCGCGCTCATCTTCAGGCGTGGGAAGGTGTTATGGGGGCTGCCGCCTGCCTTTATACAGAGACCAACTGGACCAGAAAAATGTTACAGTTTCCGCCTCTTTATACTTCGCTGCCGGTGAACTCCACTTATGGGGCAGCGCACGGGGTAATTGCCGTGGCTGCAGCTCTGCTTGCACGGGAAAAACATCATGTGGGCACGGTGATAGAAGTCGCGCTGGTTGATGCGGGCAAAACAGGGTTCGGGTTTACTTTTTGGTTGTCTTCCGTAAAAGAAGTGGCGCAATTGAGGCCCTCAAAATACCGCAAACCGGAAACCAGGCATCTGGAAGATCCGTGGGTAGAACAAAAAGAACATTGGTATGCTAAAGGCGATAGCCCCGAAGTTCAGATAGAAAAACTGAAAAAGGGCAGAGATGCCGAGCTTAAAACCACAACAAAGACAAATGAGTTACCTATGCGGCCGGTGTCCG
>JBNKGK010000218.1:0-6163 GCA_050289785.1 Kordiimonas sp. | reverse complement strand
AGCTGCTGGATGGCAAACTCAGCGAGTTGGACCTGATGATTCCCAATATGGACGGATTGCCCAGCGCCAACGTTCGTGACGCCCTGACAGACTTGGTTAGGGCCATTAAAGAATCGAAAATTATTCAGCCTTAAGGCTCTATCTGGTGCGGCTTATCAAGCACGCACCAGCGCATCATAATCCAGCATAAGGTTTTTGGTGATTTCACCCACCTCAAACCTGTATGGCCCAATCTCTGAAAGCGGTGTAACTTCCGCGGCAGAGCCTGTGAGGAATGCCTGCTCGAAGCCTTCCATTTCTTCTGGCATAATTGCCCGCTCGATAATATTGAAGCCTCGCTTTTTAGCCAGATCAATCACCGTGCGGCGTGTAATACCATCGAGAAAACAGTCAGGCGTTGGGGTATGGATTTCGTCACCTTTTACAAAAAAGATATTCGCCCCAGTTGCCTCTGCCACCCGCCCACGATAGTCAAACATCAAGGCATCGTCATAACCATTGGCTTCTGCTGCATGTTTGGAAAGCGTGCAAATCATGTAGAGGCCCGAAACTTTAGCTGTCACGGGTGCAGTATCCGGCGCTGGGCGGCGCCATTTCGAAATTTCCAGACGCAGGCCTTTCATCCGTGCTTCCGGAGAGAAATAGGAAGGCCATTCCCAAACAGCAACAGCCGCATGAATCGTGTTCTTCTGGGCGGCAACCCCCATCATTTCGCTACCGCGCCAGATAATCGGCCTGAAATAGGCGTCAACAAAACCATTTTTCTCCAGCACCGTCTGGCAAGCATCATTGATCTGCTCTTTACTATACGGCACAGCCATACCAAGTATGGCCGCAGATGCGAAAAGCCTGTCTGTGTGTTCTTTTAATTTAAAGATCTTACCGCTATAGGCCCGCTGCCCTTCAAACACCGCACCTGCATAATGCAGGGCATGTGTCAGAATATGAACAGAACATTCACGCCACGGACGTAATTCACCATCCATCCAGATCCAACCATCACGATCATCATAAGGCGCTGCTGCCATCGTAACTCTCCAAAAGTCCCGGGTTTATTATAGCGGGTAGGTGATCTATTATCAGAATAGAACTTGATTACTGTATCATTCTGGCAATAATATGTCAACAACACTGACGTAGTTTGCAGATGCAGACTAGAGCTTTTGGCAAAGGAGCCCGCACGAAATGCAAAGAAAACTGCCTCATTCCAACCTTTTTTTAAGGGAAGAAGAACTGCGCCGCGGTATTGAGCTTTTATACTTTGCATACAGAGATTTTACCAAAGATGCGGATAATATTCTTGCAGACTCGGGGTTTGGCCGAGCCCATCACAGAGTCCTGTATTTTGTTGGGCGGAATCCCGGCACTACGGTATCAGGCCTCCTAAACCTTCTTAGAATCACGAAACAAAGCCTCTCACGTGTCCTCGGGCAATTGGTTGAAGAGGGGTATATTGTCCAGGAACAGGGTACTGAAGATAGACGCCAGCGCCTTCTTTTCCTCACGGAAAAGGGGGCGGCCTTCGAAAAGGAGCTCTTTTCCATGCAAAGAGAGAGGGTAGCAAGCGCCTATAGCAAAGCTGGTCCAGAAGCTGTTTCCGGGTTTTGGGAAGTATTGTTAAACATTGTGGATGCAGAAGAAAGAGATACTGTTTTGCAGCAGATTGAGAAATAGCACAGCTATTTCCCCAATTGTTGGAGCAACGTAGGAATATCCATCCTCAGTGCTTCAGCTATTTCCAACATTTCCATAATATCGAGCTTGCGCTCACCTGTTTCAACCTTAGAGACAAATTGCTGGCGCACCCCCAAAGCTGCCGCCAGCTCCGCCTGGTGAATGCCTTGTTGTGACCAGAGTTTCGCGTAAACGTTTATACCGATGGTCATTTTTTGAAACGAGCATAAAAACCAATGTTGAGATAGTGGTTCCCTCATATACAGCATTCCGCCATACCCCAAAAAAGAGTATAGTAGCGCCATGGTGGGAATCAACAGTCATATTGGCAAGCAAATTCAAAAGGCTAGGAGCAGGCTAGGCATCAGCCAGGCTAACTTGGCAGCCCGGCTCGGCATGTCTGCGAAAATGCTTGCCAAATATGAAAGCGGTCAGGCCTCTATTGGCGCCGCTCAATTACTCAGTATCGCACTGCAGCTTGATGTCCCTGTCATGGAATTCTATGAAAAACATACTAAACTGCCAAAGCCCTCAACTACTCGCAAACAGCAAAAGAATGCAGTCATCCTACCTTTTCCCTCGGAGAATAATGAGGTCAGCCGACTGCTGGACTATTACTGGAAAATAGAAGACCCAGTCACTCGAGATAAAATCAGAGAACTAGCGGCAAAGCTGGCTCGAGGCACTCCTCCCTTCGAGAAGGAATAACACCGGAGTAAACTTGCATTAATTGCCATATGTATTCAGGTGTATTTTAAGAGATTATTTCTTTGCAAGCCAAACATTGGCCAGGTTGGGACATGCCCAATAGGAGTACCGCCCCAAAACTTTTGAAATCAGCAAAAGGAACCATCTTGTTCCAGCGGACGGCGCTTCTTTCCACTGCCCCCCGTCATATGGGCTATAACAAGGGTAGTGATCAAGCCATGACCTATATTCATCAAAGACCAGTACTTTGCTAACTGGCCTGAATTTGGAGAAGAGGCCATTCAAGTGCCATGGCCCAGGAAAATGATTAAACTCTATTTCCCTTTTCCCCCAAAGCCTGCAGTAAAAAGGCCGCCACCGAATAGGCAGCCAATGCGAAAATGGCACCATGCTGTCATGGCTAACTACCGGAAATAACTGATTGGGGGCAGTTAAAACAATCATACCATGAGTTAAACGCCTAATATTGGCGATACTGGGCTTGAGGTTTGCCTTTCCCACATGTTCCAGAGTTTCAACGGAAGCAAAAATATCGACTGATTGATCAGGTAAATCTATATCCTGCACCTTATCGTCTAAAAATTCGCAGCGTTCCGCCACCCCCAGTATCCCTGCTATTTCTCTGGCAGCATCCAGTTTTTGTTTATGGGGCTCCACTATGATTGACCGTTTGCCACCAGAAAGAAGAAAAGCAAAGGAAAGCCAGCCATACCCTGCGGCACAATCACACAATATAGCGTCTTCTATATTTATATGGCGAACCATCGCATCTACATACATGACTCGCATATAGTTGATAGTAGGCTCCACAGCCAAAGCCTGATAAACTTGATTCCCTAGTAGCCCTTCAACAGCGCTAATTTCTGTGATGCATTCCTTACTCAATTCTATTTCACTGGTTAATGACATCTCAGACAAACAATCTTAAGCTGTTGCAATACACTTAATATGAAATTAGCCATCTGCATATGATCAGGCAAGAAAAAAGGCCGCGGAAACCGCAGCCTTTTTGTATTCATTTTTCAAAAGCGCTTAGGCTTTATCTTCATACAGGTTCTTACCTGCCTTAACCGGCTTCCATATCTTCTTCATGGAGAGATAAAGAATGATCACAAGAATAGACAGGAAGATCAACACATTCAGGCCCATATGATGGCGGTCCTGTAGCTTCGGTTCCGCAATATAAGTCAGGAAGTTCACAACGTCCTTGGCCATTTGCTCAGGTGTAGCGGCTGTACCGTCTTCATATTCTACGATGCCTTCTGCCAGTGGCGGCGCCATCGAAATCTGGCCACCTTTGAAATAGGCATTATAGTGTTTGCCAGCTGCGATCTCACGGCCTGCAGGTGCATCTTCATACCCTGTGAGCAGGCTATAAACATAGTTGGCACCGTCATGACGTGCTTTCACGATCAATGAAAGATCAGGCGGCAATGCACCACCGTTTGAGGCCCGAGCTGCATTCTCATTAGGAAATGGCGCAGGAAACACATCCTGAGGCAAAGCAGCCCGTACTGTTGGGTCACCAGCCTCATCAACTTCACCAGCCACTTCATATTCAGCGGCAAAAGCCTTGATCATATCCTCTTCGTAGCCAAGGTCAGCCAGGTTACGAAAGTGGAAATATTTCAGGGCGTGACAGTTTGAACAAACCTGCTTGAACACCTGCCAGCCACGCTGGGAAGCCGCCAGATCAAATTGGCCAAAGGCACCTTCGAAAGCCCACTCCATTTTCTTTGGGTGCTTATCGGCACCGGCAGAAGCCTGAGCACCAGAAGCAAGACCAAAGACCGGAACGGTAAGGGCAAGAGCAACAGCAATGCTTTTCATCATTTTCATCGTCTTTCCCCTTGTTACGCTTTTTTGGTCACAGCCGCCGCAATGCTTTCAGGCAGCGGCAGTGTCTTCTCAATACGGCCCAGAACAGGCAGCACGATCAGGAAGTGAGCAAAATAATAAGCTGTGCCCAGAAGGCCTACCAGAGGCCAGATACCTTCAGGTTTCTTACCACCAACGATCGTCAGGATCACCATATCAATCACCAGGAACCAGAAGAAGAACCTGTAGGTTGGACGGAACTTCGCTGAGCGCACTTTAGATGTATCGAGCCATGGCAAAGCAAACAGCAGCAGGATGGAAGCAAACATGGCAATCACACCCAGAAGCTTGGCTTCGATGAACACGATGTCTGTGCCCGGAATACCGATAGAGAAGGTAATGGAGCGCAGGATCGCATAGAATGGCAGGAAGTACCATTCAGGCACGATAGAATCTGGCGTTACCATCGGATCAGCCGGGATATAGTTATCCGGGTGGCCCATCGCATTCGGCATGTAGAACAGGAACACAGCGAAAATCAGGAAGAAGACACCAGCCCCAAACGCATCCTTGATAGTATAATAAGGATGGAAAGGAATTTGATCAGCGTTTGATTTCACGTCAATGCCCAGTGGGTTACCACTATCAGAAACTTTCTTCGCCCAGATGTGCAGAATAACCACGCCAGTAAGAACAAATGGCAGCAGATAGTGCAGGCTGAAGAAACGGTTCAGTGTTGGGTTATCAACAGAGAAACCACCCCAAAGCAGCGTTACAATCGCATCACCTACAACAGGAATAGCTGAGAAAAGGTTTGTGATCACTGTCGCACCCCAGAAGGACATCTGTCCCCAAGGAAGAACATAGCCCATGAAGGCTGTCGCCATCATCAGCAGGAAGATCACAAGGCCCAGCATCCACAGCACTTCCCGTGGTGCCTTATATGACCCATAATACAGGCCACGAAGAATGTGGATATAAACGGCGATAAAGAAGAACGACGCACCGTTCGCGTGCATATAGCGGATTAACCAACCATAATTCACATCACGCATGATGCGCTCAACGCTATCGAACGCCAGCATTGTGTTTGGTGTGTAGTGCATCACCAGCACAATACCTGTAATAATCTGTACAACCAGCATCAGGCCTGCCAGAGACCCAAAGTTCCACCAGTAGTTCAGGTTACGAGGTGTTGGTGTATCCACACCAACAACATTGTTCACCAGAGAAATAACCGGCAGGCGTTCCTCAAACCAGGCAAGTGCCTTATTCTGCGGCTTTGCAGCTTTCCATTCAGCCATATCTGCCCCCTACCCGATCTTGATTCTTGTATCATTCAGAAACGCATATTCCGGCACTTCCAAGTTTCTTGGAGCCGGGCCTTTCCGAATTCGGCCAGACGTATCATAGTGAGAACCATGACAGGGGCAAAACCAGCCACCAAAATCACCGCGCTCATCACCGCTCTTGGTGCCAAGAGGCACACACCCAAGGTGCGTACATACACCAAGAACAACCAGCCATTCTTCACGGCCTGCCTGAACACGCTCGGCATCGCTTTGCTGGTCAATCAGCTCAGCAGGTTTAACATCTCGAGCTTCAGCAATCTCAGCCGCAGTGCGGTGGCGAACAAAGACAGGCTTACCCCGCCATTTGATCACAACAGCTTCACCAGCGGCGATATTGCTGAGGTCCAGTTCAACAGAAGCCAGAGCCAATGTGTCAGCCGCAGGATTCATCTGGTCAATAAAAGGCCAGGCGGCAGCAGCCGCGCCCACGCCGCCCATTCCGGCGGCAGCCACATGAAGGAAATCGCGGCGTGTTGCACCGTCTTCACCTTCGATTGTCTTGTCGATACTAGTCATCTATTCTTCCCTGACAGGAACGTGATGCGAAAGGCGATCAGTCGTTAGAAAGTCCGAAACCTATTCTACCCTTATTAAAAGGACCAAGCCCTGCG